>JAJFLS010000454.1 GCA_021772595.1 Opitutales bacterium | reverse complement strand
ACTGTCGCGCTCGCTGTTTCGGCGGACACGGGGAAACCTGTTTTCCCGTTGAGGATATGGGAGTAGCGCTTCCCTTCGTAGAGGAAAGACCGTTGCGAGTGGCCGCTCGTGGCCAGGGATTGGTCGGTGAGGGGGATTAAGATTTCTGGCTTGGCTTGTTTCCCGTTCGGTCGAGGAGGGCGAATGCCGACGCGCCAGACCTCTCCATTAATGTTTGTTCCTTTGGCGGAAATTTCGCCCCCGATATTTATCAGGAAATTTTGGATACCCCTATTTTCGAGGATTCGAGCGACTAGATCGACGGCGTATCCTTTGGCAACTGCGGAGCAATTGAGCTGAACCTCTTCCTGGGTTTTGAGTAAGGCGCGGTTTTCGCGATCGAGTACGAGTTTCCGAAAGCCAGTCATCGCAAGTGAGTTTTGGATCGCTTGCTTGCTGGGAATGTCGACGCCTCGCTGCGTGCCGAACCCCCAAAGTTCGATCAAAGGCGAGATCGTGGGATCAAAGGCGCCGTCTGAGAGCTCGGCGAGTTCGAGGCAAAGCTCGAGAACGGGATAGGCGTATTCGGGTATAGGAGAAAACTGATTTGCGGGTGCGGCGTTAAATTGGCTGATCCAGCTGCCACTTCGCCAGTTGGAAAGCTTGTTTTCAAATTCGTCTAACAGGGTTTCTATCTCTGTAGTTAATATTTGGGGGCGAACAATATTCGATTCCCAATACTGAACCGTGTAGTAGGTCCCCATCGTGTTTCCCTTGAGGTACTCGACGGTGGGGCGTTTCTTGCAGGAAAGAGGCAAGAGTGGAAAAAGCAGACTGAACGCGAGGACGAGGCCGCGTTTTCGGCGCAAATTACTCATTCACTTGAGATCGCTCTACTCGCACGATTATTTTTTCAATGAGATTCCGAGCTGTCGTAAGATCTTTGGAGTCATAGTAAATTTCGCCACTTTGCTGACTGCTGCTGCCGCCATGTCCAACGAATTCCATGAGGTAGTATTTCCGATCATCTTCAGGATCGATATAGGCGCTGTAGAAAATGGAGGGCTGCCCGACTCCCGGAAGTGTATAGCCGAGTTCGCTCTCTGACTGTTCCGAATGATAGAATTCGTTGGGATCGTTGGGGGCGTTTACTTCGACGCTAAAATAGAAGCCGTTTGGGTCTTCGTGCAGATAGTTCGCAATTGAAAAACTGTGATCTGGGGTCGCGCCGGAATAGGCGTCAATATCGCCATCTGGTTCAATGCCGGACGCCAAGGTGAACTGATGCCGCCAGATGGGCAGAATATCTACGCGTCTACGTTCGTTCCCATCCCACTCGAACGACTCGGAAAAGGCGCTCTCTTCCGACACGAAAAAGGTTTCGATAAGGGCGCCTACTGAGGATTCCGCCCAGATAGCGATCTGTGGTCGCGCACCAGCGAAGGGCGTTGGAAATTCGGCTACAGGATCATAGGCGGGACCCCATTCGATTTCTACGAAAATGGACGCATCCTCATCGGTTTGACGCTTCAGTTGTGTATGGTCGTCAAGAGTCCGAATTGCGGTGCCCGTTTCGGGGCGAAATATGGCGGCGCGATTTTTAACTTCATAACCAAGCGACAGGAGTTGCGGAGCAGGCCACCAACTAAGAACACAAGCAGCTAGAAGGTAGCCGCAGGTAAGGATCGGCAAAACGAGCAATTTCAAAGAGCTGGGTTGTCCGGCCGAGGAGGACTTGCGTTCCTTGAGCATTCTGGAGAAATAGCCAAGTCGCGATGAAAGGTGCAGCCCAACCAGCAAAAGAATGAGGGAACCGAAAACGATGTGTACTCGAGTTGTCGCGAGGCTGAATGGCTGGAAGAAGCGCAACAGAGCGCTCGCGATCAAGATTGCGAACGCGAACAACAGGGCAAAGTTAACGTAGTGCTTCATGCAGGAACGCAATGAAACCAATCGTATCGGTTAGATCAATACCTTATCCTAGGTTGAATAACCGCAAAAGCCTTGAAGCTCACTGATGTGGGCATCGCCAATTTGCTTGGGATCTGCGTTGTATTTAGCGCATAGCCCAGCCGCGTAACCGGTGGCTACTCCCATTTGTCCGCAAGTGTTCATGACCCTAGGCCCGCCGAGTCCAACGTGGGAACAGCTGAAGCAGCGCCCTGCCATTTGTAGATTGGGCACGTCTTTGGAGTAGAGAGAGCGGTAGGGGATGTAGTAGTAGGTATTCTTGATCTTCTGGAATATCGCTTCAGATAGAAAATCTACTGGCCGGCCCAGGAGCTTTTCCTGGTAGTGTACATCGATCTTTCGTTTTTCGGTAACGACTGTATCCGGAAATTCGATTGAGTCGCGCGCGTCAGTGCCGGTGAATATATGGGGGCCCATGATACGGCGGGACTCCCGTTTGCCTACGAGAAAAGAAATCCAGTCCAATTCAATGTTGGCATTCTGCCTGCGCTTGATCGCGTTGGAATAGGATCCGTAGATGGCGCGGAACATGTGGTCGCGAATCGTTTCCGCATCATGAATCTGATGGAGGTCGTTGTGGGAATATTCCCACTGCCATTCGCCCTCGGTGGCTACGTGGTTGTTCGCTACTGGTTTGGCCCAGGGGACCTCTGGAAATTCGACTCGGCTATCGGTGGAGCGCGTGTACCACATGACGCTCGAGCCCATGACGCGGTTGTCAGGCTTTTCGGGTGACCAGAGCTCGCCGTGCTCTTCCCATTCTTCGCCGAATTCGTCCTTTGACTCGCGACCGTATCGATATTCGGCCCCGGCCATGTAGCCGACCCAACCGTCGCCGGTCGCGTCGATAAATTGAGTTGCCGTAAAGCTCTTGAAGGTTCCATTGGCGGTTTCGATGGCTTTGACGGAATGGATGCGACCTTCCTTCATCCCAACCGCAACCATGGTATGGCTGAGGTAGTAATCGACGTTCTTCAGCGAGGCCATGTTGCCCATACGCTTGATGTCGGATTTGAGGGCTTCGGGTGAAGAGTTTGGGTAGTGCGGCGTATCGATCTTTTCGAGGATGTCTCCTGCTTGGCCGTGAATGCCTTCTGTATGAACACGAATTTCGCTACTGGCGTTTCCGCCGAGCACGGGTCGATTATGAATGACGGCTATTTTGATGCCTTGAGAGTCGGCTGCAATAGCGGCGGCGCATCCAGAGATTCCTCCGCCTACGATGATTAGGTCGTAGTGCCCTTGATCGACTGAGGAGGAGGGGAGACCCACTTTTTCCCGTCTCCATTTGGGAAGCGTTTTGCGGTCGATTGGAGGAGCGTCGTTTGGATCGAGACTGAAGTAAACGGCTGAGCAACGGCCTTCGAAGCCTGTCAGATCCTTCAACGCGATCGATGTAGAAAGTTGCCTTTCGGAAACGTCCACCGTGCCGCCCGATTGCCAGGTCCAGTCATCTTGCGTTCCAAAAGTCTCCGAAAGCGACTTGCCGCCAACCGTAACATTGAAGCGACCGGGCGCTTCCCAGTCTCCAGGGCACCAATTCTTAGTTAAAGCCCAGACGTGGTAGCGTCCCGCCTTGGGGAAGCGCATTTCTGCTTGAGCGTCTTCAACCGGCTTGCCAAGCCCGTGCGCTAGTAGATAGCTAAATCCGAGATGATTCTCGAATTGGTTGTCCAGCATCCATCCGCCGATATTGGAAAAATGCGCAGTCTCGACGAGGACTGATTTTTTGTCGCCTGATTTCGCAACCTTGCCGAAGAGCGGATGGCTGGCAAGTAGTGACATTGAGGCGATGCTAAACTGGTTGATGAATTCTCTGCGTGGTATGGTCATGGCATTTCTTCGTTTTTGCGAATTGGGGGGACGTTCGAAGCGTAGTGATCGTCTATTGTTCTTCTAGTATAGGCAACAGGTTTCGAGGCATTTATGAGTCAACTGTTGACTTAGTAGAATCCAGTATTACTCGCTCGCGTCGATCCAAAAACGGAGGCTGCGAAAACGGATTCAGACATCCGGTCTTCGGTCGGACCTAGATTGGGCACGAGGAAGGCGATGGCGTAGCCAGGTCATCCTGCGAAGAAAGAAGTTTGTCCTTGGCCCGAACTAGATGGTGATCATCTTAGCCTCGAAACCTATTTCAATGAATTCCTGACTATTCCAAATACTCGTATGACAAAGACCCGAAATAGCTCCTTCCTATCGATTTTACTGCTAACGGTTTTCGCTTCTGGGCAAGGTCATGACCACTTGAATGTCGCTAAGCCTGAGGTGCATCCCTATGTGGATCCTGCGGGTAATCGCGATCAGCATCTTAATGCCGACGCGACAGTCAACGAGGCGCGCGTATACGATTTCTACCAGCGCCAGGCGGACTACTACATGGCCGACGAAGCGCAATCGAAACTTGTACCCGCTTTTCCAGGACTGGATGCGGGCTTGCATGGCCACTGGGGCAAGCATAACCAGAATCGATATGAAGATGGACGTTGGAACGACATCGATATGGGTCCCATTTTGGGGCAAACAGTTCGTCACGGGAAATTAGGGGTTGGAAAAGGAATCGCAATCAACTTAGGGACGGACCAGAAATTGTCGGTTTGCTTTGATCCGGAGACGCTTAGCTATCCAATGTTGTGGCAAGGCGGATTTGTCTCCTTTGATCCGTTTCGGTGGGGCACCTCGAGGAATGCCGCGCCCGATGGAGAGCTCTGGTTCGAGAATCGCGAGAAATCGATCCAGTGGACGCGAAACGGCCAGATTCCGGCATATAGCTACCATGGTTATTTCAGGCATAATGGCCGGGCCATTTTTTCATTCGGTATCGATGGTAAACCGGTGCTCGACAGTCCGTCGGCGGAACTAGTTGAAGGCGAAGCGGTATTCGTCCGCACGCTTACTTTCGCCGAGGGTTTCACTGGCGGTGAACTTTCGCTCGGCGCTCTTCCCGAAAATCTAAACGTCGCAGTTCATTTCGATGGCGGTGAAAGGATGGCTGACGTTATGCGGATCGATGGAAACGTCTTCGTTGTGATTCCTGCGATCCAAAAAAACACTACACTGCGCATTGCGATCGCTTCTTTAGAGACAGCCGCCAAATTCGCAGCGGCGGCTCCGAAATCGGATCTTTCGAGCCTGACCAGGGGAGGTCCGCTTCAATGGCCGATCAAACTCATCGCGCCAGGGTCGACGGCTCCTGACGAGAATCTCCCGTACGTGATTGATACCATACCGATTCCGGCGGAAACGGGGTTTCAAAGCGTCATGCAGTTGACGAGTGTCGGGTTTCTAGAGAATGGAACTGCGCTTGTGGCGACGCTCGCTGGGGAAATGTGGGCGGTCTCCGGGCTAACCAAGGATCTTAAGAAGGTGACCTGGAAGCGTTTTGCGGCGGGGCTTCATCAGCCGATGGGAATTCACATCGACGAGGACGGAATCTTCGTCATGGAGCGTGGACAAATCACCCGTTTGCACGATCTCAACGAAGACGGCGAAGCGGATTACTATGAGACCTACGCTAACGATTTTTTCGGGCGCGACAAAAGCCATAGCCACTCATTTGGCCTTGTCCGGGGAGCAGACGGCTCGTTTTACTTCGCTAATTGGAAGGATGTTTATCGAACCAAGCCAGACCGCACGACGGACTTCTACGCCTACGGCGTTCGCAATTGCATGGGGGTCGGAACCGGCGCGAATGGGAGCTTTCTAGTTGGGCCGCAAGAGGGTACAGAAACTCCCGCTTCGATGGTTATCGACGTTCATGAAGGCGAATTCTACGGTCACACAGGCGAAAAGCCTGGGGACAAAATCTCTCCGCCGCTCTGCTACATCCCGCGTGGAATCGACAACTCGACCGGCGGATTTCTTTATGTGGACGATAACCGCTGGGGACCGCTCGACGATCACACCATTGGGATTTCGTTCGGCGCTTCTTCGCATTTTCTCGTTTTGCGCGACGACTCCACGAAAAGGCATCAGGGGGCGGTCGTACCGCTCAAAGGCGATTTCCAGAGCGGCGTGATGCGTGGAGCGATCGGTCCTCATGACGGGCAGCTTTATCTGACGGGAATTGATGGGTGGGGCGACTACTCCGTTTCAGACGGCTGCTTCCAGCGCGTTCGCTATACGGGCAAACCATTCCGCGACCCGATTGGATTTCAGGTCCACTCAAATGGCATCCGTATCGATTTTTCAACTCCTTTGAATCCGGAAAAATCGACCGCGCTCCGCAAGTTTTTTGTCCAGCAATGGAATTATGAATACGCGCCTCAATACGGGTCACCCGAATTTTCTCAGCGGCAACCGCATTCCTTGGGGCACGATGTGTTGGATGTGCGTTCAGTGAAGGTCCTTAACTCCGGCAAGTCGCTCTTTATTGAAATCCCCGAAATCGAAACGGTCATGCAAATGCATATTCGCATGCACTTGACCGGAACCGACGGCGTTTCGTTTAAGACAGATTTGTTTCCGAGCGTTTTGGAACTGGGCGACGCGTTTAGGGCTCCGGGCCTCGCAAAGCCGATCGAAGGGAAGTCGACGGAGATCGCTCTGAGGATCCGAAAGTCAAAGGATGAGAATAAATTAGACACGAAGTCGGGAGTCTTGGTCGAGGGAGAGCGTACGATCGAGCTCGGTGTTAGCGGTCCGCTTCAATTCAGCGCGAAGTTGATCGAAGCCAAAGCGGGCGAAGCGCTCAAGCTGGTATTCAAGAATCCTGACGTAATGCCGCACAATGTGGTTTTCGTTACGGAGGGGAACTTGCAGAAAGTCGGAGAACTCTCGTTTTCCATGATGAACGACCCGAAGGCGTTCGACAAACACTACACCCCGGACGTTCCGGAAGTGCTGGCTGGCACTTATGTGGTCCAATCCGGCGGCTCGCATACGTTGCATTTCTCCGCGCCCAAAGAGCCGGGCGATCATCATTTCGTCTGTACCTTTCCAGGCCACTGGATGACGATGAACGGAATTTTCAGAGTAACCGCAAAATAGGAAGGGAAGGGATTCTGTGCATGATTCTTGCCGTTGGCTTCTTGTCTGGACTAATTGGTTCGTCTAGCTTCATTGAGTAGCGGGCGCTAATCGCGTTGCTGCAAAGGCATTGAGAATGCCTAGTTATGGGCGCCGTTCTTCGAGGGCTGGCCAAAATCTTATTCATTGCCAAAGAGACGAATCGTGCCGACCATCCACCAACTTCCTTCCTGAAAACCTACCCCCAATGAGCTCTGAATCTGATAAATCTCAGCACGCGACTGGAGGCGATTTCCGCCCGACGAATGTCCACAAGCTCATATTTTACTTAGCATCTGCGACATCGCTGATCCTCTATTTTCATCGGTACACGTGGAACATTATTAGACCCGAACTCGCTCGAGAGTATGGGTTTTCCAATACGGAATTGGAGCAAATTTTCACATTCTTCAATTTACCTTATGCCCTAGGCCAAATTCCGGGTGGAGTAGTATGCGACTATTTTGGGGCACGCTTTTTCTTAAGCTCACTGATTGGGGGATGGTCGGTTAGCTTGATACTATTCGCATTAGGGGGTTCATTCGTTACCTTTTGTATCGCTCGGCTGATATTCGGAGCTGCTCAAGCGGGCGCCTACCCAAGCTTGAGTAGTTTATCGCGACGCTGGTTTCCTCCAACTTACCGGACAACGATGCAGGGATTTGTTGCGAGTTTCGCTGGACGCGCTGGTGGAGCCTTCGCGCCTGTTATCATGGCTACCGTTTTGATGAGCTATTTTGGTTTCGATTGGAGAATGGCCCTTGTTATCATGGCATCGATCGGCCTGATTCTGGCGTTCGTATTTTTTGTATTCTACCGAAACAACCCGGAAGAGGACCCTAGGGTTAACGAAGCGGAAAAAGAGCTTTTCCGAGAGGAGAACCGCTCCCAGGCGAGCCAATCGAAAGTAATCAGTTTTAAGCAGGCTCTGAAAAACCGGAGTTTGCAGATTATGGTTTTTGCTCAAGTTGCTAACGCGGGGGCAGATATCGCCTATACCTCTGTATTGGGAAGCTTCTTGCTCTCAAAGGGTATTACGATGGGGAAAATGGGAATACTTGCCAGTTTCCCGCTTATAGGCGGAGCCGTTGGAGGTCTTGTAGGGGGATACTTGAACGATTATCTAATAAAGAAAACAGGCAATCGAAAGTGGGCGAGGCGTATCGTGGGGTCATCCGGAAAGGCCTTGGCGACTATATGCCTATTTTTTGCGATTTCACAACCGACCGCGTTGTCTATATCTTGCGGACTTTTGGTCGTTAAATTCTTTAGCGATTGGTCCCAGCCGACAGTTTGGGGAACTTGCTCGGATCTTGGAGGTCGTCATTCCGGAACCGTTTTCAGTATGGTGAATATGTCTGGCAATGTTGGTGCGATTCTTGTGCCAGTGCTCTTGCTAGGTCCTTTGCTCGACCATTTTGCTACGACTAGAATTGTTAATGGTGTCTCTGAAACCGTGACCAACTACTCCCCGATGTTCATCGTGGTGGGGGTTCTTTATATGGTAACTTCTATATGTTGGCTTTTTGTCGACGCTTCTAAGCCGATCGATCCAGGCCAAAGTGTAGTCAAGGAGTAGAGCAGGGTAGGGCAACGACGTCCCGGCGTGCCGCGTATGTTAAATTTGCTTACGCGGCACGCCGGGACGTCGTTGCCCTACCATTCCGCGACCGAGCGATCTTCGTGTATCCAGTCTCGGGTTACGGGGTTGAATCCCTCTTTGTCGGCTTCGATGACTGCTTCTTCGTCGATCTCGATTCCTAGTCCGGGAAGTTTGGGCAAACTCAAATAGCCATCGGCGATGTCGAAGACGTCCTTGTTCTTGATATAGTCATGCAGGTCGCCGTTGGTGTTGTACTGCATTTTTAAAGACATTTCTTGGATGACGAAATTAGGAGTGCAGGCGTCGAGTTGCATTGAGCTCGCCAACGCTATCGGCCCAAGCGGGCAGTGGGGAGCGACTCCCATGTCGTAGGCTTCGGCCATGGCGGCGATTTTGCGCGTCTCCCAGATGCCGCCCGCATGAGACAAGTCGGGTTGTATGAGATCGACCGTTCCCTGCGCGATAATCTCCTTGTACCCCCAACGCCCATACAGGCGCTCGCCCGTGGCCAAGGGAATCGCGGTGTGCCGCGCTAGTTCTGGCAAAAAATCCAAATGTTCTGGAAGTAGGGGCTCTTCGTAAAAGAGAGGGCGGAAGGGCTCCATTTCTTTGACCAGGAATTTGGCCATCGATTTGTGAACCCGCCCGTGGAAATCGATTCCGATTCCGACATCCTTTCCAACGATTTCTCGTACACTTGCCAGACGCGCGACCGCGGCATCGATTTCCGCGTAGCTCCCGATGCGTTCGCAAGCGCCGGTGGCATTCATCTTCACATTGTGAAATCCTTGTTCGAGGCGTTCTTTGGCATCTTGGTCGGACTTGGCAGGATCGTCTCCGCCGATCCAAGCGTAGGCTTTTATCCTGTCCCGAACCGCTCCGCCCAACAATTCATAGACCGGCAATCCGAGCGCTTTGCCACGGATGTCCCAAAGCGCTTGCTCGATCCCGGAGATGGCGCTCATCAGCACGGGCCCGCCGCGATAGAACGAGCCGCGATACATGTTTTGAAAGTGGTGCTCGATACGGCTCGGGTCTTGGCCGATCAAATACGGCTCCAGCTCCTTGACTGCTGCGATTGTCGTATCCGCCCGGTCTTCGACGATCGGCTCTCCCCAGCCAGTGACGCCCTCGTCCGTTTCGATTTTCAGGAACACCCAGCGGGGTTTTGCTTTGTAGAGTGTAAGCGAGGCAATTTTCATTTCGTGACAGAACGCGTTATTGGGATGTGTCTCGTTTTGACGAGGCTTGCTCGAGGCGTCAATCCCTGGTGCCCGTTGGCTCTTGACTGCCACGTGGCCAAAAGCGAGAAAGGTCGAAGCTCAATCTAAGGACCGGTATTGGTTCTTATTGTCGGGCATCCTGTTAGCGGTTTCCCGAAGTCGCTCGAAAACGAAAAAATCTACAATAATGAGACCCTCTAACTTACTTACTCTCACAGCTTTCGCGCTGCTTTTCTCGTTCGCCGGCAATGCGAATCCGGTCGTTTATAAGGCCAACAAAGCGCTGGCCAAAGATAAGCACATCGTCTTCATCGCCAGCGATCACGAATACCGCGGCGAAGAGACGCTTCCTGCACTCGCTCGAATTCTGACGAGGCGCCACGGATTCGATTGCACCGTGCTTTTCGGTCTTGACGAAAACGGCGAGATCAAGGCGGGGGAATCGAATATTCCCGGACTGGAGGCGCTGGAGACGGCGGACGCGATGGTTATGTTCACCCGATTTCAGGTGCTGCCAGATGAGCAAATGAAGCATATCGACGCCTACTTGAATCGCGGCGGCCCGGTCATGGGCTTGAGGACTTCCACCCACGGTTTCAAATACGGGGACACGGTAAGCGCGTATTCGAAATACGATTTCAGGTCCAAAGACGAAGGCTATGAAAGTGGTTTCGGGCATCAGGTCTTAGGGCAAACTTGGGTTGGCCATTACGGGAAGAATCACGTGCAGAGCACTCGCATTACGATCGTTCCCGAAAAGGCTGAACATCCGATCCTCCGCGGTGTACGCGACATTCATGTGCAAGCGGGCGGCTACAATGCCGAGCCTCAGAATGACTGGGATATTCTCACCATGGCGCAGCCGCTCAACGGGATGGAAGCCGACGCCGAGCCGGACGCGACCAAGCCGCCCATGGCGTCCGAGTGGACTCGCGAATATGCCGGAGCGAACGGCGAGAAGGGGAGAGTGTTCACCTCGCTTTACGGAGCGTCGGAGGACCTATTGAATCCCGGCTATCGTCGGATGGTCGTGAATGCCACGTATTGGATTCTCGATATGGAAAGCGAAATCAAAGCCGATGCGCCGATCAATTTCGTGGGCAAGTATGAGCCGAATACGTTTAGCGGCAAAGGCTACGCTCGCGGTATCAAGCCGGAACAATACAACGGTTTCAAATCCCCGATTCCCGCAAACCACAACACAGACGACCCGGAGAAGAAATAGACCAACAGTAGCTCAGAGCTTCAGCTAGTGAACGGGCGCCGCCCCGTTCGAACGCGCTGTTTCAAGTGTAGGAGCCTGCTTGCAGGCGATATCCCTCGCCATAACCCAGCGGAATTAATCGCCTGCAAGCAGGCTCCAACAATCGGCGAACCGTCGCTTGCGAGTGCATATCCTGTAGACGCGGCCGGTTGGTCGCGTGGCCGCTCGGCTCGCGCCGGCGAAGCATTGTGAAGACGTGAGATCGGCCGCTACCTGAGAATGCCTCGTAGCTTCCCCAATCCGCATTTATTAGACAGTCGCCAAGTTTTGTGTAACCTTTTGCCGCGGTTGTGGAGTTGCAAATCGACTGAGCGGAAGACTGAACGATGAATATGGATCGACGTGCATTTTTAAAAGGTATCGGAGGCGTATTAGCGCTTCCGCTGCTGGAATCCTTTGCAGCCGGCGGCGGGCAAGCTCCCACGCGATTTCTCGTGGTTGGCAACCCGCTGTTCCGAGAAGAGTAAGGGAATCATACCTGGACCCATTGCAAAATAGACACTTCTAAAACCCTTAAAGAAAAACTAATCATGCAGTCGAAGAAAAGAAACCTGTACGCGACAAAAACTTTGATCGCTGTATTGGCGATCTTCTGGGGCTCCAGGGTGACAATAGCTGATCAAGCCCAAGATCGGCCGAACATCCTCTGGATATTGATCGAAGATTGGTCTCCGGATCTTTCTTGCTACGGTACAAAGGGAATCGATACGCCCAACGTCGATCAGCTCGCCGCCGAAGGAATCCGCTACGAAACGGCATTCACGACCTCTCCAGTATGTTCGACTTCACGTTCGGCCATGATGACTGGGTTTCACCAGAACTATATTGGAGCTAACCAGCACCGACTCACCGCGGACCTGAAGAAACCTTTACCTTACGGGATCAAGCCGATTCCGCATCTTCTTGCAGAGGCCGGTTATTTTACTGCTCTTATGAGCCGGAAAACAGACACCAATTTTATCCCCTATTCAAAAGAGGAGTTGTTTATGGGAGGCGATTGGTCCGAGCGAGAAAAGGATCAGCCGTTTTTCGCTCGTATCACATTCGGGGGTACGCACCGCTCGTGGAATCGCGATCCGGAACGTCCGATCGATATCGCGGACGTAGAGCTCCCGCCTTACTATCCGGACACTCCGTTTTTTCGTCGCGACTGGGCCAATGGACTGGAGCAAATGCAACTCGTCGATAGAGAAGTCGGGGCTTTGCTGAAACGGTTGGAAGACGAGGGTCTGGCGGACAACACGCTCGTGTTTTTCATTGGAGATCACGGTCGCTGCCACATTCGCGGAAAACAATTTCTCTACGAAGGTGGTATCCGAATTCCCATGATTATGCGCTGGCCGGGGAAGGTGAGTCCAGGTCAGGTTAACGATGACATGGTGATGTCGATCGACATTTGCGCGACGATCCTGGAGGCGGCAGGCGTTGAAGCTCCCGTTCCTTTGCACGGAAAGAGTCTGTTTGGCGAAGACGTGAAATCACGCGAGTATGTGTTTGCAGCTCGCGACAAGATGGACGAAACTCACGACTCAATGCGGGCCGTTCGCTCCAAGCGATTCAAGCTAATCCAGAACCTAATGCCCGAGCGTCCATGGTGTCAGTACAACCGCTACAAGGAAGGCGCCTATCCCATGCTGGCAGCGATGAACGTAATGAACATGAAGGGTCAGCTAACTCCGGAGCAGGCCGCGTTTTTCGCGCCCAGCAAACCCGATTTCGAATTGTTCGATCTGCAGAAAGACCCTCACGAACTGAACAATCTCGCCGACAATCCAAAATACGCGAAGACCAAAGCCAAGCTGCTCGCCAAACTCCAATACTGGCGGAAGAATGTCATAAAAGACCAGGGAGTATCCGCCGAATTTCGGGCCAAGGGCGTTTTTCCTGAAAAGCTTTCAGGTGTAACGGTGGACGACTGGGTAGTGAAGAATGGAGGTAATTATGATTTTATTACAAATGGATGGCCGGCTTGGTATCCTACTCGGACGCTTGAAGAATGGGAAAAAGTCGTAGCCATTTGGGAGCCGTACGTTAATCGCGGCCCTTCAGAAAAATACCCGCGTCCGGAGGTGGTCCATAGCAAAAGGAAATAGAAGTAATTCCCGCTGTTCTTAACCACAGATTGCACAGATAGCTCAGATAATTTCATACCCCAAAACTACCAATGATCTCTGTGGATTCCGTGCTTAGACTTTTAGCGATCGTTTTGGTCGTCTCCCTCCCTCACGCCTTCGCTCAATCTCGCGATCTCGATAAGCGACCCAACGTGTTATTCATCGCCGTTGACGATATGCGTATGAATATGGGCTGTTACGGTGACTCGATCGCTGTTACTCCGAACATCGACAGGCTTGCTTCGCGTAGCATGCGATTCGATCGGGCTTATTGCCAATTCGCCAGTTGCAACGCCTCGCGATCTTCTATCCTCACCGGCCAGCGTCCCGATAGCATTTCCGTCTGGAAACTGAATACTAACTTTCGCGATACGGTCCCAGAAGCCGTAACGCTGCCCCAGAGCTTCAAGCAAGATGGCTACCATACGGAAGCCATCGGCAAGGTGCTGCATAACTACTACGACGACTTGCGCGACAACGAGCGTTCCTGGTCGACTCCCGCTCGCTTCGACAAAGTAAACCACTTCCGTGACTATGGCCTGGAGGAGAACGTGCCTCCGCCCGGCAAACTCAAGAAAACGATCGTCGCCGAGAATGCCGATGTTCCT
>JAJFLS010000453.1 GCA_021772595.1 Opitutales bacterium | reverse complement strand
TGCGCGAATCCGTCGAACGAGATTCTCTCGAAATACGCAGCCATCGACAAATATGCGTGCGACGCCGAAAACTCTACGCCGATCTGCTCGTTGATCAACGCTTCCAGTTCAGTACTGATATCCATGCCGCCGAATCTACGGAGGATTTCTCAATGGTCCAGCGAGAAACTGGCCTCTCCAACCGGTTCCACTTCAGTCCTGTCATGCGAGCGTCGAGCCGACCAGGCATAAGGGCACTGCTTCTCGAATGGGGGCGAACTCGGCATCGAAATCGCTTGCGAATCCGGCCCCTCAGCTTTTAGCCGGACCGCAGCCGACAGGTCGACTCCATGACGCTTGATGCTCCACGAACGCTCCGGCTCGCCGAAGCAAAGCCCCCAAAGTGTCGGCCCCAAGTCCAGGAGCGAAATTAGAAGTGGATCCCGACGCCCTTGAGCGAGTAGCTTGGGCCACGACAGCAACAGCGGAACTCGAACCGACTGATCATGCGGCCAGCCTTTTCGGAACAATCCGTGGGAACCATGCATGTCGCCGTGGGCAGACGTGAAAACGAACAGCGTGTTCTCCCACTCATCGCTCGCCTTCAGCCAAGCAATCAGTCGCCCGATCGCCCGATCCGTAGCCTCGATATGCGCATAGTAGCCCGAAAGCTCTCGAAGGGCCGCCGACCGGATCGCCTCATCGTCAGGCAAATCATCCTCCAGCAAAATCGACTCGATCGCCCGGCTCGCTATCCCGGCAGCATCGGCGTCATAGGGCGGGTGCGGAGCGTCTAAACTAACGAACTCGAAAAGCGGCTCGCTACCGTCTCGCCCATCCAGAAACTCAATCGACCGATCGATCACGACATCCGATTGGTAGCCTTCCAATCGAGTAGGCACTCTCAATTTCGTCCCGTGATAATAGCCGTCGTTGAGAAGAAATCCCGATTCGAACCCTTCCCAGTACTCGAATCCTCCTCTGCGGCCTTCCGGCACTTCGATTCGCGCGTGGGCTTCGCCAACGACAGGATCGTCCGGATTTCGTTCGAACAATTGCCATTTGCCGAAGAACGCCGTGTCATATCCCTTTTCTCGATACCGATGCGCCAGCGTGACCGCATCCGGCGGAAGCGGATCGTAATAATCGCTTATCCCGTTCTCCGGACAAGGCTCTCCCGTCAAAAATGCCGCGCGAGCGAACACTCCAAATGGATGAGGCGTTACCGCTTGAACGAAATCGATCGAACTCTCCGCCAAAGCGTCCAAAACAGGAGTCGTCGCGTTCCCATCCCCTCCATAGCCCGTCGCCTGCGCTCTCCATTGCGTCGTCATCACCACAACCACATTGGGACTCGCTTCTCGACGATTCATCTAATTTCGAACCCCAGCGCTGGAAGATTGATATCGCAAGAGAAATTGATCAGCCTCCCCCTCATGTCAGATTCCGAATCTCAAATAGAAATCCGCCCCGCGCAACCCAATGACGTACCGCGCCTCGTTGCAATGATTCGCGGAATCGCCGAATACGAGAAACTCACCCATCAACTTCAGGTTGACGAATCCACGCTAAACGAAAGCCTTTTCGGTAGCAATCCCGTCCCTCGCGCGCTCGTCGGCACGATCAACAGCGTCATAGTCGGCTACGCAATCTACTTCTACAATTTCTCAACTTTCATCGGAAGCCCTGGAATTCACCTCGAAGATCTGTACGTGGATACCAAATACCGGGGAAGCGGCCTCGGCACTGCGCTCTTCAAGCAAGTCGCCAAAATCGCTCACGACGAAAACTGCGGCCGCATGGAGTGGATGGTTCTCGATTGGAACAAGCCCGCTTTGGATTTCTACAATTGCCAAGGAGCTAGGCTGCTCGAAGAGTGGCGGCTACTGCGATTGACGCGTCCCGAGCTCGAAGCGCTCGCTAACGGCAGCTAAACCGAACGAGTGGCGTCGGGAAACGGTCGAGGCGCTTTTCTCATGAATTTCAGAAACGGGATCATCTGGATCACCAGTCTTTCGCTTGACGCGCCGCTCGTCGCGATCGCTTGGCAAAACGCGGTCGCCACGCAACACGCTACGCCGCTCCAATGGCACCATCGAGCGCTCGTCTTTCTGTCGGTCTGGCTGGGCTACTCCGCCGACCGCTGGTTCGATGCTTGGCGACACGACCGGAACTTGTCGCAACGACACCGATTGCACGCGACCCATCGCTGGCCTTTATTCGCCCTTTGGTTGCTTATCCTCGCAGGCTCATTTGCTCTCGCCTTCAGAACGCTCGAACTCCCAACACTACTAGCCGGATCATGCCTCGCCCTCTCCGCCATTGTAGTTACGCTCGTAGTACAATCCGATCGCCTCCGCCATTTCCAGTCGATCGCCAAAACCGTCCTGACCGCTTTGCTCGTAACTGCCAGCGTTCTACTCTTCACGACAACCGAATTTTCGAGGGAGACGCTTTCCTCGGCATTTATACTATTCACGCTCTTCTCCCTCAACTGCGCCTTCATCCACCACTGGGATCACTCCATCGACGCCGTTCAAGAGCCTCATCGAAACGATCAACCGCGCCTCGCGATTCTCGGCGCCGCCTTTTCTCTCAATTTGATCTCCATCGCCTTTGCATTCGGCAATACATCGCTCGCCCCGTTTTTAATCTCTTCGACAATGTTGCTCGCGCTGATTCATGCAGCCCGGAAGAAGTTAAACCCTGAGACTAAAAGAACGCTCGCGGATCTCGCCTTGCTAACGCCGTTTTTCGGACTGTTGTAACATGCGACGATCCTTCGATTCACTCGCCTCGATTTACCTACCGCTGGAAAGACTGAGTTTCGGATGTAGCCTCGAAGCCGCTCGCAATCGCGGACTAGAAGCCATCGATCCAAATGCTCCCCAAACGCTACTCTTGCTCGGCGATGGAGACGGAAGGTTCGCCTTTCGAGCGCTTGAGAAAAATCCGAACGCAATCGTATATTCGATCGACCGAAGTCCTAAAATGCTCAGGCGAGCTCAATCGCGTATTGAAAAATTGGGCCCAAGCGCGTTAAGGAGATTTAATCCAATCCAATCGAACGTATTTGATTACGAGTTTCCAGAAAAAGGATACGACGTTATCGCGGCTCAATTTTTTCTAGACTGCTTTCAAACAATTGAAGCGAATCAGTTGCTCTCCCGAATCGCTCAATCGCTCAAACCCAAAGGCCGGTTTATCTATGCCGATTTTTCAATTCCTGAAAAACCGCCATGGAGTTGGTTGGGGCTTTGGATCGTAAAATCGCTCTACTGTTTCTTCGGTCTCGCAACCGATATTGAGGCGCGAGAACTGCCCGAACTGGTTTGGCCGGAAACGCTCATTCAATTATCGAGACGAACCGCCCGAAAGGGCCTACTCGTCAGCGAAATCCGAATGAATCGAGCGAGGTAGCGGCCGATCTCCGAGCGGCCATCGTATAGATTTCGTAGCGACGCAGTCGTCCCGAATTCCGTCCCGCTACCGGAGCTCGTCCGGAAGTTTATCGTAGCGGAACCGCAACGACCGCATCACTTTTCTGAATTCGTCGTTCTCGAATCGAACTCCAAGCGGCAGCGTTTCCTGGCTCACCAAATTGCCGATCAAGGCGCAGTATCGATTATCCACCATCAGGCCCAGCAATTCGCCGGTCTTCGAGAAAACAAGATCGCCTTTTGAGGGCGCAAAATCTCCGAATAACCTACTGAAAATTTTGGACTGCATGCGCACGTAGCCAGGAGCATTGGCGCCTAGCTTGAACTCGACCTCGCCGTAGTATTCGCCTTTTTCGTCGATGAGAACGGCCTCCGAGAATTTGAAAGGTTCGAGGGCTGTGTAATAAACTTCGCCCCCAAGGGCAGTCGCTTCTTGCGGGGAAATCGGAGTCGCTACGATACGCGGATCGAGAGCCAGGAATCTTAGATGCGATGGCCTAATACGAGCCCCTTCACGATCCAATCGAGCATGGACCTGCCGGAATCCGAGCGAGTTTTTATTGAAGCCCAGCGGGGTCGAACTCAGGTGCGAGAGCGCGTACATGTCTTTCCCATCCGTTACCAGAATCGTCACGGCCCGTTCCTCCTCTTGCAGCGATTGACCGCGATAGAAACGATCCGACTGGAACGTAGTTATAATTTGGTTTTTCTTGAACTCGGAAAACAGCGTGTTCGCGTTTATCGGCTGACTCGATCGAAACTCTTCCGTCAAGTCCTGAGACCGTTCCGCAAGTTGGGTGATCCCCTCGGCCATTTGCGTGGTCTGCGCCTGTAGCTCTTTTCGCTCCGCCCGCTCAGCGACGACATCCTGCTTGAGCGTTTCCACATTCTCTAGAAGCATCTTCTTCTGCTCCTCGACCACCTGCACTTTTACGTTCAATTCCTGAACTCGATTTTCCGCCGCTTTCTTTTCCGCCTTCTCCTTGAGAAGAGCTTCTTCCTTTTCTTTGATTACCGCCAGCCTCCCCTCAAGCTCCTCTTGCAACATCCGAGCTTGAGCCTCGGTTTGCTTCGCCTTCGCCTCCAGGCTCTCGTAACGAGTTCCTAAATCCGAAATCGATTCCTTGGCCTGCGTCACTTCACTGGTCAGGTTCTTCTTTTCCTCAGCTAGAGCTGCTTCGCGCGAACTCGCCATCTGCAGGTTTTCTTCCAAGCTTTGAATCGACGCTTCGCGTTCCTCAACGCTCTTGTTAGCGCTCTCGAGTTCGCTTTCGATTTTGGCCGCTTCTTCCAAGAGCAAAGACTGGGCGACCTTTTCTTCTTCCAAGGTTGAAGTCAGCGTATCCAAAAGGTCCTGCTCCATCATCGCCATCGCCGTCACGCTTTGCTCCGCCGCCTCGCTCGTCGAGGATTCGGTTTCCGACTCCTCTTTCTCCCAATTGACCAGAGACAAGAGAGTCAGAAGCAGAAAATCACAGAGGATCAATAACAGCGTCTTGTTCATCGTGATACGTCTTTAAGCAGGATCTCCTTTCGCGCTCAGCGCGATGAGCTGATCTTGGCTCTCTAGAATCAGTTTACTTTTGTAGGGCCGCACGAGGCGAATCTTCACGATGGCGACGCATAGAATGCCGAAGAGATTCGACGAATACGCCGCGAGCAGATTGGCATCTATCAGACCGAGGACTTGAAGAACGAGCGATATGCAAGTCCCGGCAATCCCGACGTAAAGGCCGGAATCGAAGAGGTTCTCCTCATTCTCCATGAGCTTGAGCTTCACGAGTGAATCGAGAGCCTCCTTGTCGACTTGGCGTACTTTCAAGAGACAGATCAGGTAGACCAGAATCTGGAGGATGAAGAAGAAGGAGATGGATAGCAAAGTTGCGGGTTCCATAGATGCGGTCGGTTCAGTTTCAACGATAATGGTTTCGCCATCTACTTGGGCAAGCACTGGCACTACGAATTTGAAAGTATAGCCTTGAGCGTCGCCGCCGCCAGCCAAGTAAGGTTCACTCAGAATGATGAGCACGACCACAGACGCGAGCGAAACGAACAGGCGCTTTACGCTGGCGAGAAGCGGCGGGCTAGATTCGCGATAGTATCGATTGAATCCGCTCGTTGCCCAGAAGACGAAAAACGCCCCTATAAAATAGAAGAGATACTTGAGCCCCAAAGAAAGGCTCGGATTCTGGAGGCTGAAACTGATCAAAAATGACTCGAACTTCGATACTCTCAGCGTGCCGCTACCTTCCTCGAGAGGAAGCTGCTCTCTCACAAGCATTCGAACCGCGTCGACTCCATAGCCAGCCGCAACCCGCAGAGCCTCGACACCTTCGTCGCCAAAAAGCCCCAAGTAATCCATCACCTGAACCGGGTCTTCCGCGATTAGAGCCGAAACGTAGATCAACGGCAACGCGTCCGCCCGTCGATGGAACGCGTAACGTAGACGACTCGCCGTATTCAGATTCTCGATCGTAGCGAAAAGCGCTTTGAGTTGCCCAAAGTCCAGCGTCCGCGCAAGAGACAGAGAATCCAAGTAGAAATCTTCCAGCGACGCCACATCTCCCGACGCGCGGGCATCCGCGATCGCGTTTCGAAGTTCGCGTTTCAAGGAAGGATTCAAGCGATCGCCTTGAACAAGAATACCCAGTGACAGTAAGGTCGCTTCCAGCGGTCGCCCCGAAACGCTGTGGACGGGGAACAGCCGCTTATAGGTGGTGAATCCGCCTGTTTCGAGAAGGTCGCGCACCATCGGATCCCGCGAATTTTCGAGAAGGCCGCGGAGGGATTCTCGACAGGGCTTGGCCAGAGCTACGCCCAACATGCCCGGCTGAGACGAATAGTCCTCGATCGGAACGTTATCCAACGCGGCCTCAAGGAACGGATCCCACGCGCCCCACCGAGCCAGATGCGGATTGTCTCGCTTCATGAGAGCCAGCCGCTCCTCGGATGCCGCCACGTCTTCCAAGCCGGCGAGTTTACCCGCATCGATAATAAGCGAGGCCAGCCCCGCATCCTCTTCCGCAATCGCTTCCTGAGTCAGCTCGATGAGCGAATTTGACCGGGCACCCGCCTCGTGGATGACCGACCTGGGGACAGACTTGAACCGCGACGGAATCCGCCAACCCACTCCAACCAGAGTCCCGCCAAGGACTAGAAGGGCCAGTGAAACGACAATACGGCTGAGACTGCTCTCGGATTTGGACGTCATGAATTTTCTGATCGATTCTACAATCGAAAGAATTTGCCCTAACCTGCGCTGGAGTTATGGCTAGGTCAAATCGAAGACCCATGACCCTGGAAATTGTTCACTACGGAGAAGAGGTTCTCCACCAGAAAGGCGAGCCCGTAACGCGCTTCGACGGCGAGTTGAAGCTGCTTTTCGAAGATATGGTTGAGACTTGCACGGAAGCGGAAGGCATCGGACTCGCTTCGCAGCAAATCGGCAAAGCGCTCCTGTTTTGCGTGGTCGATCTCAGAGGCGCCGAGATCGAATTCGAGTACTCCCTGGACGGCGCCCAACCGCCGCTGGACCTCGTTAGCCCGATCGGGATGTGCAATCCCATCGTCACCGTGATTGATCCCGCAACGACGACTTACGAGGAAGGCTGCCTTTCGTTTCCCGAAATCCAAGGCGATGTGGACCGCCCCGATTTGATTCGCTGCGAATATCAGGATACCGAGGGACATCCGCACGTCATCGAGTGCAATGGCCTTCTCGGGCGATGCATCCAGCACGAAGTCGATCATCTCAACGGGGTTCTTTTCACCGAGCGAATGAAGCGAAAAGTCTTCAAGAAGGTTCAGCCCGCGGTCAACGATCTGCAAGCGCAGACCTTGGCGCGAATCGGCAAATCCTAGCCGAGATAAGGCGCCTCTAAAGAAGATCCGCAGCGAGTTCTGCGAGAGGTGAGCGTTCCCCTTTAGTCAGCTGAACGTGGGCGGAGATGGCCTGCCCTCTCATCCGATTGGAGCAATAGACGAGGCCATTGCTTCGCGAATCCACATAGGGATTGTCGATCTGGGCAGGATCGCCAATCAGGACGATTTTCGAACCTTCTGAAATCCGGGTAATCACCGTTTTGACTTCGTGGGGGGTCAATTGCTGGGCTTCGTCTAGAATGAAAAATCGCCTTGCGATCGAACGTCCTCGAATGAAGCACAGCGCTTCGATTTCCACGATGCCGCTGTCGAGCAGCTTCTGGTATGGTCTTGTCATCGCATTCTCGCGCTCGAAAACTTCTTTCGGCTTTTTGCGTTGCCGCTTATTCTCGAACTGAGGATCCTTGGGAAGATTCGACGGGATCAGCACCTCCAAGGCGTCGTAATACGGTTGAAGCCAGGGATTCATTTTCTCCTCCAAACTTCCCGGAAGAAATCCGATCTCGTTGCCTACCGAAATCACCGGTCTCGAAATCGAAATCCCGTCGTAGAGACTGTTCGCATGGGTCGCTTGATAAATCGCCGCGACCGTCGACAAAAGCGTCTTTCCCGTACCCGCCTTGCCGTAGCAAGTAATCAGCGAAACCGAATCGTCCAGCAACGCGTCGAGAAAAAACTGCTGCTCCAAATTCCGCGGTCGAATCGGAATCCCTCCCGGGGCTTTCAGAATCTCCGGAAACGCCAGTTTTCGCAGAACACCTTCAGCGTACAGCCGCGCAGGCATCGTTTTCTCTTCCTCCGTCACCAGAAGAACGTACTCGTTCAAGGCGAGGTTTTCAGCAATCTCCGGATCCAGCTCGAACGCTCCCTCCGACGCGAATCGCTGTAAGTCGTATTTCGATACCGGAATCCGGCGATAACTCTGATCTTCCGGCTCTTCCGACGCCTTGTCGTTCAAATAGTCCTCCGCCTCCAGTCCCACCGCGCGCGCCTTAAGCTGCATGTTGACATCTTTTGTAACCAAGATGACGGGCGGCGGAAAATTCTCCTGCACGAATAGCGCGGTGGCGATGATTCGATTGTCCTTTTTCTCGAAATTGAGAATCGGACCTAAAGACTTCAACCATGGCGGCGATTCAGTGTTCCCTTGTAGGTACTTGTTGATGACAACCGACAAGGTGCCTCCCGTCTCGAGCGCTATCCCTTCCAACATCGAGCGAGAATCCGGGAGAAGCTCTCTAAGGAGCCTGTGAACCCGTCGGGCGTTGCGCCCCCGTTCGCTGGATTGCTCCATTTTGATAGCATCTAGCTCCTCGAGCGATTCTATCGGGATGACAAGATTGTTGTCATCGAATTTGAAGAGGCAGAACGGGTCGTGCAGCAAGACGTTCGTATCGAGAACATAAGTCTTCGCCTTGCAGGCTACGTTCAATCGAGGATCGCGCCGAGCGGCGCTAGATGACGAATCCATGTAGGGACTAAAGTACTACAAATGCTCGAAATGTCTACTCTATTATCGAACGTTTCGGTAAAAAAAGCAGGCGAGCTGTCTACCCCTAAACAGCTCGCCTTAGTTTTCTTCTTTACCCCAAAATCCCGCTAAGCGGGAATTGATTGTATGAAAGTAATACGGTGCAGATGTTTCAAACTCAAGCAAATATTCGATTATATTATAAGGATATCCTACAATAGTAGTTATACTAATGGCCCGAGAGGCTATACTTATGCTCAAAAATCGGGGATTCTTTCTCTCAATTCATGAGAGAAGACTTTTGGAACTAGTCTTAACTGATTGATAATCTATCATTAAGACAAGCTTCAGCCTCATGGAAGTTTCTCAACACAAAGGTCTTTTTGACAGAGCGGCGGCCACGAATTCGCGTAATTATACGCCTACTGAAAATCTCGAGATGCGCGATTCCGTTGGAAAAAGACCGTATCAGCCCTCGAAACCAAATTCCTCCAAGAAATCCGCCACTCCTTCCGAAAATGAGGGAGACACCACGCTTTGCGAGAGGTAATCCGCTGAGCACGCCAGATAGCCCAGCAGCATGTCGAGGGAGGAGGATCGTCCCGCGCGTATCAAATATTGAACCAGCACTTCCATGGCCTGAAGCCATTCTTCAACCGTGTACGCGGAGTCGCTCGAACGTTTCTCGATTTCGCCCAAGAGCGAAAAATCATCCTGCTTCAAGTTCGAGCTAGCCGATTCGCAGAGCTTTATGAGCGTCGTGGGACTTTGGAAAACCTTGGCAATCGTGAGAATTGAAGATTCCTGAATTCCGGAATTCTCCGCCCGCGAAACCGCATTTGACCAGCCTGTCTTGGAGGATTGGATTCCTCCAGACTTTTCTTCGATCAGTTTCCGTAAATCGACCGTCATACCGCTGTGATAGGCAAGTACCTATCATTCACTTCCAGTCAACGACCGAAATCGGCAAGCCCGAAAATCTTACAGGCTGCGGATCAGCCTCAATGAGACTTCAGCCGCGTCCCCTTCCATTCGGTAGCCATCGGTCTGAAGCATAATTCTGGATACCGTGCCAGGATTGAAAAACGAATGGGCCGACTCGGCACCCGACTGTCCGGCGAAAGCGACGGTTGTCAAATTCAGCACGCCTTCAATCTCGCCCTCATCTTTTTCCACGAAATCGAGAACGCCAGTAAAGTGCTTCGCCGGCGCCTGTTCGGAATTTAGCTTCAGGATGCCTTTAATGATCTCCCCCTGGTTTCTGGTCTCCGTAATGATAAGAGACACTTCCTGAGCATCCTCTCCATCCTCGCCTGCGATGACCATCCCCTTGAAGTAGGAACCTTGAGACAAGGACATCGACAATTGCTCTCGCCGGTCATCTAAATCGTGCCGAGCCTTTTCCTCCGCTTCAGCGTAATATCGCTCCCCCAACGATTCAACTTCAGCCAGATAAGCTTCGCCTGCTTCTTCGTAACGCTTGAGCGCTTTCGGGAACGCATCGGTATTCACATCCAGCACGTAAGCTCCAAAGGATTCTCGAGGTTCCCCCTCCGCCCAAACGGCTTCCGAATCTTTCCCGCTCATTCGAATGTTCGAGAGCTCCCATTCGTGCGTGGGCGATTTTCTCGCGAGGCGATAGGCCAATGTCAGCGGAAACGTATCGCCCTTCGAAGCGGATAACTCGATTAGCGTACCCCAAGGACGACGAGGAATAGACACGGGCGGTTCGGCGTATTGCTCTGCAAGCAACCAAGAGGCGGATACAAGGTCGCCCTCAAGGAAAGGGAGCTGGGAGTATGCGTGCGAGTCGTCCACTGTCGCGTAAAGAGCATGCTTAAGCTGAGCGCCAATGCGCGCGTGGATGCGTATTTCGTTTTCCGATACTCTCTGAATATCGCTCTCGAGCCAGCCCATTTGGTAATGTCCTTCCGAACTCAGACTATCGAAAACCTGGCTCGAAACCAACGCTACTTGTTGGCTTAGCGACGATGCTTCCAATTCAGCTCGTCCCAGCAAATCGTGAAGCTCGTTCTTGACGCTAACGAGGCTCAAACCCGCACCAATGAAAAATGACACGCCAGCCGCTATTCCCAAATTGCGGAGCGTAGGCTTCACTAATCCAAACCACTTATGCTCGACGAAATTCGCGGGAAGAGGTTCGACTGTTGAGACGATTTCTTCGGATTCGGCTTCCTCGGAATCCGTTTCCTCCATCTCCTCATTGAAGCCTTCCAACGAGTCATCCCCATCGTCCAATAGTGAACTTTCAAGATCGATTTCATCGCTCAATGAGGCCAAAGCGTCTTCTGGCAATTCTACAGGAGCGGGCTCCT
>JAJFLS010000452.1 GCA_021772595.1 Opitutales bacterium | reverse complement strand
AGAGGGTGTCTAATAAGTGAATTTAGGCGACTCTTTTGAGCATAAGTCGAATCAAGGCAATATATATAAAGCACTCCGAGGATTCCACGCTCGTCTCTTAGTCCTTGGAGAGTCTTCTGTATCTGCTCAGCCATCCGAAAGTCCGCTCAACGACCCAGCGTTTAGGCAAGACCTCGAAGCCTTTCGCCTTTTCGCTGCGCTTGAAGATTTCCTATCGGATCTTTCTGTGACGGCATATATCGTAAACCAAATCGATCAACGCTCCGGCATATCCCCCGTCAGCCCACCCGATCGAGCGCTCGATCGACACGTTCATCTATCGAGCTCGGACGCCCCTCGACGCCAAACGATTCGCCAAAGTCATCAACCGCTCCATTCCTGGTCTGCTGCGAGCGAAAGGCTATTGCTGGATGGCCGAGCAGAACGACTCGGTCGGATTCCTCTCCATCGCCGGCTCGACCACCCGCTGCGACTTCATGGGTAACCGGCAACTCCCATCTCATCTTTTTATCCTCATATCCTCCCAAGTGGCATCCGACTTGAATAGCAAGCGGGGTTGAATCCGCCTTGAACCGGCTGACTAAAGTTGGCCCAAGCAGTTGGGTGATAAGATTATGAACAAACTTCCATTCATCTACAAATTTCGGTATCTCTGGCTGCTGCTGGCCGTTGTTGGCGTTGGCATCATGACTAGCCAGCTGCCGAAATTGAAGATCGATAATTCAATGACCATTTGGTTTGTTGAGGACGATCCGACCTTGGTGGCGTACGACTCGTTTCTGGCGTCGTTCGGAAGCGACGAAGTGGTTATAACCGTCATCGATTCAAGCGGCTTGGCGCGGCCAGACGCGATAAAGCGACTGGAAAAGCTGACAGCGGGCCTTCGGGATATTGCCGGCGTTGGCGACGTCCAGAATCTAACGACAATCAAAACCGTCGGCGACCAACAGAAATCGCGAGTCAGCAAACGCTTCGTCGGCAAAAACGAGGCAGTGCTTCTCGTTTACACGTGGATGGAGGCGCTGCCTGACCTGGATCTGAAGCGGCCCAAGATTCTGACCGATATCGACAAGCAATGCTCCCTGCATTTTGGCGAAGACACCACTGTCTGGCATGCCGGAGTTGGGGTCGTTACGGAGGCACTCAACCAGGCATTTCTAAAGGAATCGGCGGTGTTCACCCCGGGCTCCTACTTGGTAGTTATGGTCCTGCTGTTCTACCTGACACGAAGCGTACGCTGGGTACTGGCAGCATTGACCACCGTTATTTTCGCCAACGTGGTTCTGTTCGCGTCAATGCCGCTGCTCGGACGCCCGCTAACAGTCATCTCGATCGCCCTTCCACCGCTTATCCTGATTAGCAGTGTGGCCAATATCCTTCACATTTCCCGCCACATAAGAGGTGCGCACGCTGAGCCGAAGATCGACGATATCTGGCAGCGCTTCCAACTGGTTATCAAGCCCTGTATATTTAATGCGCTCACAACGGCCGGCGGCTTCTTCTCGCTGATGCTCGCCAAGATGGCGATCACCCGGGACTACGGGCTGTTTGCGGGGATCGCCATCCTCTCGACCCTGCTTTTCAGTACGATCACATCGATGCTGGTATTGCGTCATGGCGCCGGCGCGGAAGCGGATAGTCGCGGCAATCTCGCAACTGCGATGGTCAAGTGGGCCGTGGGCCACCGCCCTGTCGTGCTCGTCGTGACGGCTGTAGCTCTGGCCATCGCCTACAGCGGAATCGCCCAACTGCGTGCCGACACCTACAGCATCGGGTTTCTCCCGAAGGATCATGTGGTCCGGCAAAGTAGCGTGGCCATCGAGAAAGAAGCGGGCAACTATCTGCCCCTGGAATTCACGGTTGGCATCTCAAACGTCGATTCACTGAACAGCGTTGCATTCGTCGAGAGACTTGAGCGCGCAGAAAGTAAACTCATCTCAAGCACTCCAGTTAATCGCGGATCCATCTTTGCGGCATCGGTTTTCGATCTGCGCGAAGCATTAGCGCATCTTCCTAAAGATCAGAGCGGTAGCCAGGCCGTCCAGAGCATTCTGGGAGCTACGGGAAGCGCGGCGTTCTGGGACGACGCCAAGCAAATCCTGCGCTTGAGCTACGCTGTACCGATGGCGAGTGCGGCAACGCTGGCCGCAAACGGCAATGCAATTCAAGCCATTCTAGGCGAGGAATTGGCGGAGTACGGGACAGTGCAGAAGAACGGGTATCTTCCGCTGTACAGTCGGCTGGCCGAAAACCTGATCACCGACCAAGTCACATCGATCGTGGCAGCGCTACTGTGCATCAGCATACTCATGGCGGTCTTCTTGCGCAGTTGGCGTTTGCTGGGACTGGCGATCATCGTGAACGTGCTGCCGATACTGGGGATACTGGGCGTCATGGGACATGCCGCAATCGCATTGGATATCGCCACGATCACCATTGCGCCGGCGATGCTTGGGATCATTGTCGATGACACGCTGCATTTACTCTATCACTTGCGTCTGTCCTTGCGCGAAGGACATGACTACCGTGCCGCCTTCATCACTGCAACCGAGCAAACTGGCTCGGCGCTGCTGGCGACCAGCACCACGCTGGCATTGGGCTTCGGTGTGCTCGGATTTGCCGGTATAGAGAGTATTGCGGTGACCGGCACCCTGATGGCGCTGACTGTCGGTCTGGCGCTAGCGACCGATTTATTGCTCCTGCCGGTTCTTGGCAGCTATCTATACAACGGCAGCGCTCTCGCGTCGGCAAAAAGAGTTTCTGGATCCAAACCCTAATGCGGCATCCCTCTAGCTTAATCCCAGCTCTACCCACACAATTAGCAACTTGCCAAGGGATAATTCGCTCTTCAACCTGTCAGCGAACTGAGTCGGAACAATTGAATTTCCTATCAACAATGTCTAGCCTCCCTACAAGAAATGGCTGAATCCATCAGACAATTACGATCTCTCGTTGATACTTTTAAAAAAGGTATAGAGGACTACGAATCCCATCCCGTCGAGAAAGCTACTGTTCCTGCGATACGGAAGGCGTTCAGAGATGACCTCGAGTCGATTCAAGCTCGACTTGATGGACTTCCTATTGCCGAGGAGTCTAAAGAGTTCCTTTTGGACGGACAGACGAAGGCTTTGATCAATAGCTATATAGGCAATGTTGAGAACATGATTGGTACGGTGAAGTTACCTCTCGGACTCGCAGGGCCGATTTTGACGCGTGGCTTGTATTCCAATGGGCATTATTTGTTGCCTTTGGCGACCCATGAAGCGGCTCTGGTGGCTTCTTACCACCGCGGCGCCTTAGCGATCGAGGAGGAAGGAGGCTGCACCACTGCAGTTCTCAACGAAGGCGTTAGTCGATGCCCTGGGTTCTCGTTTCATAACCTCTCCGAGGCGGGCCAATTCTCGCTCTGGGCGATCCAAAACCAGGACCGATTCAAGGAGGTTGCCGAACAATCCACCTCGCATGGCAAGCTCGTCGACGTGAAGATAACCGTGGAAGCGAGCAATGTGTATTTAAGTTTCGTATACACGACCGGTGATGCCTCTGGTCAAAATATGGTTACTTTGGCCACGGAGGCAGTATGTGAATACATTATCGAAAACTCACCTGTGGCTCCAAGACATTGGTTCGTGGAGGCCAATATGTCCGGGGACAAGAAAGCGAGTTTGATCTCCTTCGTCGGAGTGCGCGGCAAGAAGGTCGCCGCAGAAATTACCCTGACTGCAGCTACCTTGAAGAAATGCTTGAAGACGACCGCCAAAGCGATGGAGAACTACTGGCGGATGTCTTCGATGGGAGGCGTATTGAGCGGGACTATTGGAGTGCAAGGACACTATGCCAACGGCCTGGCTGCGTTGTATATCGCTTGCGGACAAGACCCGGCTTGCGTATCCGAGTCCGCAGTAGGGATCACTCGATTCGAGGCATTCGAGGATGGATCTCTCTATGCCGCGGTGACACTGCCCAATATTATTGTTGGTACCGTTGGGGGAGGCACTCGGCTACCGGGTCATCGAGCCTGCCTGGAGATGATGGGCCTTGTTGGAGAGGGAAAGGCGAATGCCTTTGCCGAAGTCTGTGGCGCAATGTGTTTGGCTGGCGAACTCTCGATAATTTCGGCCCTTACTGAGGGAGACTTTACTCGCGCCCACAAGGTGTTAGCCCGCAGGCGAGCTCGATCGAAGGTGAATGAGGATGGGGTTTAATAACCTTCGCCTCGTCGTTTCTCGTATTGTGTTTCCATGAGTTCAATGAGCGGAACGAGACCATCATCGCTTGTATCCAAGTGGTGGATCTATCAGAGGGAGCGATTTCCAGTGTTTCAGCATGCTCCGCTGGTATTCGTTTTTAGCTTTTCAGGACTTTGTTATTCGAGCCTGCTTCGAGGAGAGCAGAGTTGGCCCGCTTTGGGGTCGCTGCTGTGCGCGTTTCTAGTCGCCTTGTTCTTCTTCATGCAGCTTCGTATCGCCGACGAGTTCAAAGACTTCGAAGAGGATTTGCGCTACCGACCTTATCGTCCGGTTTCCAGGGGATTAGTTTCGCTGCGCGAGCTTGGCGCGGTGTTTGTGATATTGGCCTTATTTCAACTCTTACTGACATGGTGGCTGTATCCACCCTTGATAGGGATTTTGTCGATTGCATGGATCTACTTGGCGGGGATGAGTAAGGAGTTCTTCCTTCGTGAATGGCTCGTGGCCCGGCCAATCCTCTACCTGCTTACTCACATGGGGATAATGCCTTTGATCGACTTGTTCATTACGTCCTGTGACTGGAGAGTGGCTGGTTTGAGTTGGCCGAGTTCAGGCATTTATTGGTTCCTAGTTGTCAGCTTCTTCAACGGAATTCTGATCGAAATCGGCCGAAAAATTCGAGCTCCTGAGGATGAGGAAGAAGGAGTACGCACTTATTCAGCGATTTGGGGCCGCAGGAATGCTGCTTTTGCTTGGCTTGCGGCGTTGTTCTGTAATGGGCTGGGAGCAAGTTTAGCCGCGATGAATATCGGATTTCTCGGGCCTGCTCTTGCTATTCTATCGGTTCTTTTTCTATTAGCCCTTTGGATCGCGTTCCGCTATCTTAAGCAACCCAGCTCTAAGACAGCCAAGCGGATCGAACTCTTCTCGGGAATCTGGACCTTGCTGATGTATCTAAGCCTTGGGCCGCTTTCTTTAGGCTTGGAATTGTTGATACGATGAATGCGAAAAACGGAACCGTTTTGCTTCCAAGCGAAGAACATTCGGTCGCCCGCTGCGGCGGCAAAGCGTACGCCTTATGGCGTCTGCGAGAGGAAGGCCTGCCGATTCCAGACTGGTTCGTCGTCACCCCCGAAGCCTTCTCGCACGGGGCGCTCAGCGAAGCAGCTCGCTCGGAAATTATCCGCAGCATTGGAAAACTCGACCTCGAGCGTGTGACGCTTGCGGTACGATCTTCCTCCGTCGAAGAGGATGGGGCGAAGTCGTCATTCGCCGGTCAGTTCGAAAGCTTCCTTGGAGTAGCGCCAGAGGAGCTAGAGGAGTATATTCGTAGGGTTTGGGAATCGGCGAAAGCGGATCGAGTGCTTGCCTATAAAGAGGCTCGAGGTGAAGAAGAGGGCTTTCGGCCGCCAGCCGTGCTTGTGCAGCGAATGG
>JAJFLS010000451.1 GCA_021772595.1 Opitutales bacterium | reverse complement strand
CACATATCGCACTTCATCATGAGCTCGTACGAGTCGTTAATTTTCGGGACCCCAAACGGACAAACCAAAAAGCAATTGGAGCAGGAGACGCAACGGGGCTTGGCTGCGGTGTGGACAATTCCATTGCCGTCCTGCTTGATCGCATCCGCAGGACAGACTTTCGCGCAAGTCGGATCTTCGCAATGCATGCAGACCACGGGCGCCGTTTGAACACCTGTGGGGCGATCCACATACTCGAGATGGATCATCGAATGACCTCGATGCGTATCGCACTCGCCGCACGCCTGAACGCAGGCCTGACAGCCAATGCATCGCGACTGGTCAATGAAAAATTCGTATTCAGTATTGTTGGGCTGAACCATTGGTAAAATAAACTTAGCTACAATTTTTTAACCACAGTTTTCACAGAGAGCACAGATCATTGCCTAAATGTACTGATCGTAACTCTGCTAGATTCATATCTGTGTTCTCTGTGTAATCTGTGGTTAGTCTTCATTTTTTGTATTTTCTATTCCATGTCATCAAGCACTTCAACTTGAGCATTTTCCTCAGATTACTCAGGCTAAAGCACTGAGCTACTTCACCCTCCGTTCCTCCGTGTACTCCGTGGTTAAAATTCATCTCTATCGGCGATCGAATATCCATTTCGGCTTGGCGTCCTCGACTTTCATATACCGGTCCGACTCGCCGCACACCTTCTCCACCTTACAAGCGCAAACCTTGTATTCAGGAATTTTGGAAGTCGGATCGAGAGCTCTGTTCGTCAATTGATTGGCCGCTTTCTTCCCAGCCCAATGGTAGGGAATAAAAACCGTATCGGGCCGAATCGTCGGAGTAACTTGAGCGGGCAAGACGATCTCGCCCCTCCTTGAGGCGACTTTCACGAGATCCTTGTCCTCGATCCCCAGCTTCCGAGCGAGTTTGGGATGGATTTCGCAGAGCGGTTCTGGATACTGATCGACGAGGCTGCCGATACGGCGCGTCTGCGTCCCGCTCAAGTATTGAGAGACGACCCGTCCTGTAGTGAAGATAATAGGATACTCGGGATCGACGTCCTCTGCAGGTGGTCGATAGTCGAAAGCGTTGAATGTGGCCCTGCCATCCGGGTGGAAAAATTTCCCGCCTTCGAAAAGACGTGGCGTGCCTGGATGCTCCGGTTCGGGGCAAGGCCAAAAGATTCCTTGCTCCTCCTCGATCCGGTCCCAAGTCATCCCGCTATAATCGATAGGGCCACCTTTTGACGCGGATGTGTATTCCGTAAAAATTTGCTCGGTCCCTTCGTAAGAAAAAAGCTCTTCCTTTCCGAGTCGTTTTGCGATCTCGCAAATGATTCGCCAGTCTTCCATCGCGTTTCCTGGGGGCGTTATAGAGCGGTTGAGCTTGACGCACCTGCCTTCCCCCGTCGTGACGGTTCCCTCGTCCTCTTCCTGTAGCGAGCCGGCGAATACTACATCTGCATGACGCGCCGTTTCACTTAAGAAGAAATCGATCACTCCAAAGTATTCGAGTTTCTCAAGCGCTTTACGAACGCGAGCTGAATCGGGGATCGAAACAAGCGGATTGAAGCTAATCGAAAGGAGCCCTTTTATCTTCCCTTCTTCAATGGCGTCGATCAGCTCGCAAGCCGTCAAGCCCTCCTGCGGTATCGCGTCCTCGGGCACATTCCAGAAATCCGCGATGTCCTTCCGATGCTGCGGATTATTAATGTCACGACCACCCGGAAGTTGATTACAGCGTTGCCCGTGCTCGCGGCCTCCTTGGCCATTTCCCTGCCCGGTAATAGTGCCATATCCGGATCCCTCTTTGCCAATACGCCCAGAAGCGAGCACGAGGTTGATATAACTGAGCACATTCTCGACTCCTTTTGTGTGATGCTCGATTCCACGAGCATGCAGGAGCATGGACGTTTCAGCAGTGCCCCAAATCTCAGACGCTTGGATAATGCTTTCCCGAGGAACTCCTGTGATTTTTTCGGTGTACTCAGGCGTGAATTTCTCGACGACCTTGCTCGCCTCCCCGAATCCGCTCGTATGCTCGGAAACGAACGCGTCGTCCATCCAACCGTTCTTGATCATCAGATGCAGAATTCCATTGGCAAGCGCGCTGTCACGGCCCGGCTTGACTGGTAAAAACAAGTCAGCCGTGCGGGCGATCGGCGTAATGCGCGGATCGATCACGATGATCTTAGCCCCATTATCACGGGCTTCCCAGATCGCCTGTGTCAATACAGGAAAACACTCCGCCAAGTTTGTACCCGAAAGAATAATACATTTAGCCTTTGGAATGTCGCTCCAAGGATTGGCGGCACGATCCAATCCAAACGCGATCTTATTGGCCGCTCCCGCGCTCACCATGCACAAGCGACCATTGTAGTCGATATTCGCCGTCTCCAACGCAACGCGAGCGAACTTGCCGTTCAAGTAGGCTTTTTCATTGGTCATGGAGGCTCCCCCGAGAAAGGCGAATGAGTCCTTCCCAAAGGAATTCTGGATACGCTGAATCTCCTTCGTGGTCTTGTCGAACGCCTCCTCCCAATTGGCTTCCCGGAAACCGCCCGACTCCAGACGCACAAGCGGATTCAACAATCGATCCGGGTGCTCGTTCTGCATGTATCGCTTCACCCCTTTAGGACAGAGCTTGCCTCGGTTCACCGGAAAATCCTCGCGCGGCTCAAATCCGATTACCTTGTTATCCTTAACCTTCAGCTGAATCCCGCATTGCACGCCGCAAAAGCAGCAATGAGTCTTCACAAGCTTATCGGGCTCTCTCGTGTCCCAGCCCCCAACCGGCGTGTAGCTTAAGCGCGGACCATACGCTTCGGTGTACTTCTCTTCGCTCTGAGTTAATAATGCCATAAACAGTAAATGATTTAGCGTCCCAGCGTTCTACCTTGATTGAACGCGACGAGTCTCCTTCGACCTTTCGGACTGATATCCTGGTAGTGAACCGTCTCGCCATCCGCGCCTTGGAGGCGGTAGTCGAAGTCGAGTTGGTCGAGGACAATCTTCAGATCCTCGACATGCCGTCTTGATGCATACTCCTCATTCGTGATACGGCAGGTCGCCTGCACCTCATCTTTTCCGGCCTTCTTGTACATCGAAACGCACAGCGATACGGTGCGTTGAAACATGTGAAAGAGCTTTCCGAACGGTATGTATAAAATGAGTACGATCACGGTAACCATGTGAACCCACACCAGCGAGCCATGCCCCTGTCCGCCCATGAATTTGTAGCTAACCGTCAGAGCCAGTCCCGTCAGGGTGACCGCAGCGATGAGAATCAAGGGCAAGATATCTTCGTAAAACGTCTGCACCGCTCGCTCGCCGGCATCCGTCAAGCGGCGAAACGACACCATCGCCAGACCGATCATGACGACGATTCCAGCAATATTGAGAGCATTGAAGATCAACCCCGCTTTGATGCTCCCAACGTGGAAGGAATCCACCTGTTCCCCGAGAATCGCAACGTTGTAGATCCCGGCATTCTCGATGGGTGTCTCGAAATGTACCCAACCGAACACGAGCGGGAACGTAACCGCGAATGCGAGCGTGCAACCGCCCGACAAGCAAAGGTGCATTATCCAACGAAACCAACTGCGTCTGCGTATCATTGATTGCCCGACATAGTTTCTGCCAGTCGCCTTCGCCAATTCCAATTCCGGCAACGAATTCGAGACCGCAGATCGCTTCTCGAACGCGGGCCCCCTTCTCATTAGAAGCTGACAAGCGCGCTTAAAGTACATCCAAGTCGGCGGACGGCTTGACCAGAAAGTGAAGCGATATCCAACCGCGAATGCGCCCGCAAGCGAACCGATCGCATACCAGAATAGAGCAGGATCAAAATGCTTCAATCCGCCCGATCCCGCATAGATTCCGATAGCAAGAATCGAT
>JAJFLS010000046.1 GCA_021772595.1 Opitutales bacterium | reverse complement strand
GGACCTTCGGCCTTGCAAGCCAAGCGGCGTTCGACCTTGCAACCGCCCAAGCGGCAACTGACGGAAGAGACGCCGGCCGTCTTGATGTCACAGGCTCTCCATCGACCTACAACTTATTCACTCTGCAAGAGTATCAACTCGCCCAGGACACGGCCGCAGCCGAGGCGAAGACCTTCGTCAACGTCTCCACTCGCGTGCCGGTCGCAGCCGGAGATACCATCATCATTGGATTCGTGGTTACCGCGGATACTCAAAACATCCTCGTGCGCGCAGTCGGACCCAAGCTCGCGGATCTGGGGGTCCCCTCTCCTTTGGCCGATCCGACGATGGAAATCTTCAGGAGCAATTTCGACGGCAGCGGGCTCGCCGAGATCGCCGACATCGACGATTGGAAAGTCGAAGCCGCGGACCTTGACGCGCTAATCGACGCAATGGCCTCCGCCGGCGCGTTCCCGCTCGAACCAGCAGCGGACTTTCAAGGCATGCCCTTCCCCACAGACGATACGAAAAGCGCCGCCACTCTGCGAAGCTTGACCGCAGGAGTCTACACGGTCCACGTGCAATCCGCCGACGGCAGTGAAGGCGAGGTCCTGATCGAGGCCTACGAGATTCTTGAACCGTAAAGACGAGCTCTGCTTTCCAAGATTTCGATACTTCGAATGTAGGAGCCTGCTTGCAGGCGATTTGATATCCAAATTATTGTGAGCTACATCGCCTGCACTTGAATTTGATCGATGAATCAACGCTGCGGAGCGGGACGCTCTCGCCCTACCCCTACCACCTTCAGCAAACCAATACCGGTGACCACGTTTGCAGCTTGCGATTCTCCTAACTAAATACTACTAGAATCAAGTTACCCCAAACCGTTTTCAATCGATGCTAAACCGCCCCTACCTATCCCCGCCTATCCTGCTCGCCCTCCTCATCGTCGCGCTCTCTCCCGCGACAATCACCGCCTCGCTAAACGCTACGGGCGCCGCGCGACTCGATGTCGCGGAAACCGATTGGCCCTGGTGGCGCGGGCCAACTCGAGATGGTCACGCCGCCGAACAACGAGTTCCCGTCGAATGGAGCGAGGACAATAACATCGCTTGGAAAACACCCATTCCTGGCCGAGGCCATGGCTCACCGATCGTCGTCGGAGATCGGATCTACATCGCGACCGCCGACGAAGAAAAGCAGACGCAATCCGTTATCTGTATCGACCGCACGAGTGGCGCCAAGAAATGGATAACGCAAATCCACGAAGGAGGGTGGAACGGGCGCATCCACAAACGAAATACACAAGCATCCTCCACCTTGGCCAGCGACGGCAAACGCGTCTTCGCGAACTTCATGTACCAGGAGCAAATCTGGCTCACATCGCTGACGCTCGACGGCAAAATCGACTGGCAGAAAAAGGCGAGCGACTACGTATCACATTGGGGCTACTCGACATCGCCTGCGCTCTACAATAATTTCGTCATAGTTGCGTCGGACCACAAAGGCGGCGGTAATCTAGCCGCGTTTCGTAGAAGCAATGGTGAGCGCGTTTGGGAAACTCCCCGGCCGGCGATTCCCAACTACGCCTCGCCTGTTATCTACAAGCTCGACGGCAAGGACCAGCTCGTCCTACCCGGCTGTGAGATGATAGCCAGCTACGATCCGAGAAATGGCAAGATGCTCTGGTCGACCCCCGCCACAACTCGGGAAGTTGTGGGCAGCGCAGTGGCGGACGGAGATCGCGTCTACGGCAGCGGCGGCTATCCGAAAAACGAAACCGCATGCGTCCTAGCGGATGGCTCAAAGGAATTGGTATGGACAAATCCGATACGCGTTTATGCTCCTTCCCTGCTAGCGTTCGACGGCTACCTTTACACGATAACAGATACGGGATTGGCGCATTGCTGGGATGGTGCAACCGGAGAGCTTAAGTGGCGCGAAAAAATCGGTGGGAATTTCAGTGCGTCTCCTACGCTGGTGGGCGACACGCTATACGTTTCGAGCGAACAAGGAAACACGGTCGTATTCAAAGCCAATCCCGAGCAATTCGAACTCGTCGCCCAAAACCAGCTGGGCAACGAAACCTGGGCCTCCCCCGTCATCTGCGGCAATCGCATCTACCTGCGCGTCGCCCACCACGACGGCGAGTCCCGCAAAGAGATGCTCTATTGCATCGGGGAGTAGAGAAGGTAGGGCTGCTTATCCCTAAGCAGCCGCATCAGTCATGCCAAATATTCGGCTGACTAAGGATAGTCAGCCCTACCTTTATAACCCCAACGTATCGAAACTTTCGCGACGCTCCGATTCGCCTCTTCAGCTATTTAGTGATTTTCAAATTGGCGTAACGGGCAACGGTCGAGCCTTCGAACCAAAGCGCGACTGCGCCTGTGCCGTCCGCGCCGGACTTCACGTCATTGATAATCAATGTCGGGCGCTCGTTGCCATGCACGTAGAGGCGGGCCATGTCGTCTTCGATCTCTATCTTCACGTGCATCCACTCGGCGGGCTGAAGATCGACGTAGGATTCGTATTTACTGGGAGTTTCTTTGCGAAGTCGAAACCACGGATACTCAGGGTGCGAAATGTATTGGGCTGAGTGATTCCGTCGCTCCTGATCCTCGGACCGTCCGTTCGTAGGGCGTAGATAGAAACAGTCGTAGGTCTGCATATCCGGCTGCACTCGAAACGCGACCCCGACAAAGCCTCTCGCCCCGCCGCTGGATCCCTTCGCGGGCTCGCCAGCGATGTCTAGCTCGATCGTTCCGTTGTGAAAATTCTCGTTCACAACGATCAGGTGATTGACCCGGTTCGCTTCGCCCGCGCCGGGACCCTGAGCTCCGCCCGCTTGTCGCTGCTGACGCGCCTTTTCGAGACGGGCTTTCGCTTCCGGGGAAATCTCCGCTTCAATGCCACGCTTTCCCTTGAAGTTTACCGATTTCGTCACCGCGTTATGGGGCTTCGCGTTTTTCTCCAATGTAAGGTCGATACTCCGAGCCTCTGCCAAGGAGATCGAAACCG
>JAJFLS010000450.1 GCA_021772595.1 Opitutales bacterium | reverse complement strand
GCTCAATTGATCGTGATCGACTGAGAGAAGCGTGATGGCGAACGTATTTCTAGACGGAGAAAGCGTGGATTTCCAGGGACCGGCTCCCGGATCGGCATCCGAAGTCTGGTCGTTGCTGGAGAATTTTATGGGACAGTCGGGGCTGCTGATTCAACGCATGCTTGTCGACGGGAAGGAATGGACTCCGGACGTCGGCGACGGATCGGGGGAATTCCAATCGATCGAAGTCTTTTCAATGACGCAGGAGCAGAACGTCTCCAATATGATCGGCGAATTGCTGGGACAGCGTGAGGGTCTGCTGGAGAGATGGCGGGCGAGCGCGCGTGCGGCGTTGAGCCGTCCGTGGGAATCGTTTCGGGAGGAAGCGATTGAAGTTCTTAACGCGACGCAGCCTTTGGTGCAGTGCGTGGGTCTTCTGGTTGAGTATTCGAAAAACCGAGACGCTGATTGGACCTCCGCATTGGAAGAAGTGGCGGAGTTGCTCAATCAAGCGTTAAGCTCGGTGATGGATGCATTTGAGGCCTCGAACTGCATCGCGTTTTCCGATACGGCGGAGCGAGCGCTTCCGATCCGACTGGAAAAGGTGTATTCGGCGTTGTCGAAACAAGTGCTTCCAAATCTGGATAGCGCAGCGGAAAAATGAATACGGACGAGCGATTGAGAGCGGTTTTCAGGAAACGGTTTCCGCGATTGCTGCCGCGTTTGGAAAGCGCTGCGAAGATCGACGCGAAAGCGACCGTCTTCTCGGGTCTTCGCGAAGGGTCGGAGGATTGGCCAGCTCTTCTGGATCGTTGGCTAGCGGGAGTGGAACTGAAGCCGAATGCGGCGATCGCATTGACGGGTTTTGGCGACGGGAACCACGTGGCGGCGCTCCTGGAGAAATTGCCGAAAGGGTCGTTCGTTTTTTGCGCGGAGGAAGACGTGTCGGGTTTTCGAGCGATCGCCCAAGGAGAAGAGGTGTTGCGCATTTTGAAGGATCCGAGGTTCTTTCTCGGGCTGGGGAAGCTGGATCAGGATTGTTTCGAAGCGCTCTCGCGGTTTCCAACACTGGAGATTCAGGATGCGTGCCCGATCGTGTTTGCTCCTATATACAATGCGTCTCCCGATTACTATGGCGCGTTTTTCACTGAATTCGCCCGAGCCGTCGAATACTGGCGCAAATTATTCGGGACGAATGTTACGGCGTCGGGGAAGTGGCAGAAGAACACGTTCGCCAATGTGGATTCGCTGATAGCCGCTCCGGACTTGGGAGTCTTGAAAGACGCATTCAAGGGCGGGACGATAATCATAGCGTCTGCGGGACCTTCGCTCGACGAGTCGCTGGAGTTCATCGCAGAAAACCAGGACCGGTGCGTAGTCGTAGCGGTAAACTCTTCGTTTCGCGCTTTGCGCAACGCTGGGATCACGCCGCATTTCGTGCTGGCCGCGGATCCGTACGTCTTCACGGAGAAGGGATTCGAGGGAGTCGATTGCGAAGGGACGAATCTCATTTGCCCGTTCATCGTGTATCCAAAAGTGGTGGACCATTTTTCCGGACGCGTTTTCACCTGGTCCCAAAACAATCTGCTGGCGTCTTATATCCGCTTGAAGCTCGGCCTGGGCATGGGATCTGAAATCCTCGAAATGGGAACGGTCTCCGCTTGCATTTTCGACGTGGCGAAGCTGTTCGGGTGTAGACGAATCGTGTTTGCGGGGCAGGACCTGGCGGTGAAGGCCGACGGGCAGTCGCACGCTCGGGATTCGTTCTATTCGGATTTGAACGCCAATTCTGTGGCAACTCAGAGTTGCCGTGCCGTTCCTGGAAATGTCGAGGAAACGGTGCTGGTGGAAGAGAAACTGTTCGTGTATCTGAAGACCTTCGAGCAACTGGTGAAAGAGGAGGACTCCGGACTCGAGCTTTGGAATACGTCGCGATTCGGCGCGCGAATCGAAGGAATTCCCTACATCTCCCTGGACGAGATCTGGCTGCGACTTAAGACGGAGACCGCCCCATCGATTTTGAGTTCTCAAATGGGGCGCGTGGAAACGATTCTATCGTCTCAGGAAGACTTGTCGGCAAAACTGAATGAGGAACTCGATTCGATCTCGAAGTTCGCTCGAAACACGAGCGCCCTTGCGTTGAAAGGAGCCTTGAGCTTGGAAGTGGCATTTCCCGAAAACGAGTCGCCCGTCGCGGATCGGATCAAAACGGCGGAGTCGTGCAAGCGGGAATTGATCGCTCTTTTCGAAAAGGAATCCGATTTGCACACGATTTTGAATGACGGGGCGCTCAAGTACGAGATGATGCTCTACGCCAGTGCTCAGCGGCATTTGGACTCGATCGAGGATCCGGGCCGTCGCGACGCCGAGGATTTGAAGGAGTATTTCTGGGCGGTCGCCGAGGGCGCGTACTCGTTTATGAATTCGCTGCAAGGCGCTCGGACCGTGGATGTTGTGGCCTGAAGCGCTGCGGGATAGAGAATACTACCCAGCAGGCTTAGAGGCAATTTGGACTATTTTCGGCTTTTTGATTAAAGATACCCATTCTCGGGCCGAATTAGGAACAGTCTAGGACCCAAATTTATGCAGTTTCAATTAGCAGGATTAGCGAGTGGCTTCGATTGGCGGACTATGGTCGACCAATTGATGGCCGCAGAACGCATTCCCCAGCAGCGCTTGCGTGAGGAGCAAAGCGAGAACTCCAGTAAGCTCAATGCGCTGGAACTCCTCGAAACGAAACTCGGAGCCCTTAAGGACACGGTTTCAGGATTTGATGACGGCGTCCTCTATAACTCGAAAAAGACCTCTCTCTCAGACGAGAATCTGAGCATCACCGCCACGGCGGGAACCTCCGCCGTCGAAGGGAGTTTCGATATCACTGTTTCCCAGCTAGCTTCGACTTCGAAGCGAACCGGATCGACGGATGTGGGCGGCACGATCGGGACGGTCAACACGGTTATTTCCAATCTGAACCTGGCGACCGATATCCAAGACGGTACTTTCTCGATCAACGGCCAGGAGATAACGGTCGCGTCGACCGACACGCTACAGGACGTGTTCGACGGGATTTCAACGGCCACGAGCGGTGTGGTCACGGCGTCCTACGATGGAGTGAACGACAAGATTACTTTGACGAGTTCGTCCGGCGAACTGGAACTGGGAGCGATCGACGACTCCAGCAATTTTCTTTCAGCGCTCAAGCTAGACCAGATCGAAACAGTCGACGCTGGTGGAGGCTCAACCGCTGTGACGAGCACCGGCCCGCTAGGAGTGGTTGATCTGAACAGTTCGATCGCTACCAGCGGTATCAGTAGCGGCTCGCCGATTACCGGGACGGGAACGATCACTATCAACGGCGTCGCGATTTCATTCGACGCTGACACCGAGAGCATGAGTACGCTCATGAGCAGAGTGAACGACTCCGCGGCTAAGGTTACCATGACCTACGATTCCGCGGCGGATCAGTTTAAAATCGTGAACGACGAGACCGGCGCTCTGGAAATGCCGGCGATCGACAGCGGCAACGGCATCATGGCGGCCCTCGGGCTCGATGGAGCTTCGACCGCGGGTACTGACCTACAATTTTCAATCGACGGGGGCCCGACGATTTCGAGCCGTTCGAACGTCATCTCTGAAAACTCTCATGGCATTGGCGGCCTGACTATCACCGCTTCCGAGACGGGCACGCAGTCGATCGGGATCAGCCGAGACTCCGAGGAGCTCAATGAGAAGATAAACAGTTTCATTTCCTCCTTCAACGACGTGCAGGACTACATCCTCGAGAAGACCAAGATAACGGTTGAGGACGAGGATGTAACGACCGCGGAATTGGCAGGAAATCGGGAAGTCTACGACCTTGATTCCGATCTTCGTAGCTTGGCCTTCGGCGGGATCGCAGGTCTTGGGGGCGACTTATTTCGCCTGGATCATATCGGCATCGATTTCATTAGCGGCACATCCAAACTTGAGATCAAGGATTCGGATGCGCTCGCATCGGCTCTGGAAGGCAAACTCGGCCAGCTCGAGACGTTTTTCATGGGCGACGCGGATGGGAATGGAGACTCGGAGGAGTCCTTCTCTCTCCGCATGCAGACTTTTATAGATAATTTCACCCGAGACGACGGGATTCTGGATATTCAGAAGATTACGCTGACGGACCAGAATAAGAAGATCGATACTCAGATCGAGGATATGGAACGTCGTCTAGGGTTTACACAAGCGGCATTGGAAGCCAGTTTTATCGCCATGGAAGAGGCGCAATCTAACATTCAACAGCAATCTGCGGCATTGACGGGATTGCAGCTGTAATGATGAAAGCTTTTTCCCACAGGCATGAAACGCTCTTCTAGACCTATAGCAACAGGCCTGCCGATCCTGGTGGCCGCTCTGACCATTTTCCTATCGGGCTGCGGGACCGTCGTTAATCGCGTCAATTCCCAGTACGACACGACCATTGGCAAAAAGCGCAAGACGACCAATGTTTACCAGAGATCCGTATTGCCCGAAAATCTGAAACGGGTCGCCGTGCTTCCCATGCACAAAGGAAGCTACGGCCATCTGGAAATGGACCTTATAGAGGAGAATTTTCGTCTGGAGCTCGTGAAGCGCAATCTATTCGAAGTCGTCAAGGTGTCGCCAGAGACCATGAAGGAGATGTTTTCGAAGGAGCGCTATTCGTCCGTGGAGTACCTTCCCACCCAGCTTATCGCCAATCTGCACTCGAGTATCGCGATCGATGGCATCTTGCTCCTGGACGTGAGCTATTTCAACGCCTACCAACCAGTCGGCTTGGGCATTCGGGCGAAACTTCTCGACGGGAATACCGGCGAGGTCGTCTGGGCCGCCGACGAAGTATTCGACGCCTCCAACCCGGAGGTTTCCAACGCCGCGAGAAAGTACTACAAGACAGAATCAATCATTCCATATCCGCTGCAAAGCACCCAAACCGTGCTGCACAGTCCCAACCGTTTTTCCAAATACGTCGCGAATTCGCTATTCAGCGCGATTTATTTACAAAATAATTAAAGTTCATCAGGAGAGAGTCGATTCATAAGAAATTAACACAATAACCTGACGAAACCTTAATTACCCAAATACGACATGAACATAGAAAACAACCAACCCGCTACCAACCTATACGCTCAAAACCTGGCTAATCGCACGAACGCGAATGCTGCCAAAGAATCCGGAAACGGAGTTAAGCCTCAGGCGACCCCTATCGGGGAGAAAGTCGAGATCAGCAAACTAGATGGACTGCGCAATCAGCCTGAGATCCGGCCCGAGGTTGTAGCCAAGGGCAAGGAACTGCTAAACGATCCGAATTATCCTTCGAAGGAAATCGTGGACGCCATCGCTAAACTCATTGTTCCCTTTGCCGATGATGAATAGGTAGTTGAACGTCAAGCCGGTGAATCGCCGACCTTAGTTAAGCCCCGTAGATTAACCTATGAATCCTAACGCAGCTTCTTACAAGAAAGCCGCCATTTTATCGGCCAGCCCTGAACGTCTAATAATGATGCTCTATGATGGCGCTTTAGACGCGATGCATAGAGCCAAAGCTGGTTTCGCGATCGAGGATATCAAGACTCGCAATGAAACGATCAGCAATAACCTGATCAAAGCCCAGGACATCTTCACCGAGCTGCAACGCTCACTGAGAATGGGCGAAGAGGACGGTTTTGCCAGCAGAATGTTCGGACTCTACGACTTCTATTCGGAAAAGCTCAACGAAGCCAATCTGAAGAAGGAGGAGGCCCCAATCGATGTGGTAATCGGCCTTTTCTCTGAGATACGCGATGCCTGGAGCGAGATGCTTAGC
>JAJFLS010000449.1 GCA_021772595.1 Opitutales bacterium | reverse complement strand
CCGTTTTCCGGTACATTTTCGATTGTGAAGGAGAAACCCTCTTCGGCTCCGCGGTCGGTTTCCTCGTAGATCTTGTTTCCCATGTGGCTCATCTCTGTGCCGGTGACGAGCCAACCGCCCCAACGGTCCTCGATGGGGGTGGTCTGGTCGATGAAATGGGTGCCCGCTTTGAAGATGGGTTGGCCGGTGTGGTCGGGAAACACGGATCGCACGAGGTGTCCGGGGACGTCGCGGGTGAACGAGCCGCCGTGGCAGCGAAGGCATTTGTGGTTTTGGCGGACGAGCTCGGGCCGGTCGGCGCCTGGCTCGATGGTGTAGAAATTAGTTCCAGTTTTGGGGCTGGAGACGGACACTTCCAGGATGCTACCGGTGGGTACCCAGCCGACGTAGATGTCGTCGTTGTAGTAGAGCGCTCGCGGGTTTTCCGGCCGGATGCGTTCGGCTTGGAGGCTGGTTTTCGAGAAGACCAGCGTTTGGGAGGAGGCGGGGATATCGAAGGCCTCCAGAAAGGATTTCAAGTAGCCGCTGGGCCCTTCGCGTTTCCAGGCTTCCAGGTTTTTGGGATTCGAGAAATGCTCGCTGATTAGGTCCACGCCCTCGCCCTGACCGTAGTTGATGGGTTCTGAGTCGTAGAATTTCTGTCCGTTCGCGATGGACAGGAGGCAGAAAAAGAGAAAGAGCAGCTTCATTTGAGATTTCGGGCGTGATTGGGCAAAGTTGTTTTCTTAACTTGGGTTGGGGCTAGATCAAGGCGCGATTTTCGAGGTCTTGATCTGGATCAAGTATTCCAGGGTCGATTTTCCATCGGGTTTTAGCGAGTATACGCCGGAAAATGATATCGATCGAGACATTGTTGGTGTTTCTCGCCGCGTCGGTGATGATCACCTTGGCTCCTGGGCCGGACAATCTGTTCGTACTGACGCAGGGGATTTCGAAGGGTCGGCGCGCGGCGCTCGTCGCGGCCTGGGGAATGTGCTCGGGCGTGAGCATTCATACGACTGCGGCGGCGCTTGGCATATCGGCCCTGATCTATGCGTCGTCCGCGGCGTTTATGGCGATCAAGTATCTGGGGGCGCTGTATTTGTTCTACTTGGCGTATGTGACGATTCGCGATCGAGGGTGGGAAATCGAATCGTCAGGAGGGAAGGAAGCGAAATCGGATGGCGAGATGTTTCGGCGCGGCTTTTTGATGAACGTACTCAATCCGAAGGTGGGAATCTTCTTTTTGGCGTTTCTGCCTCAGTTCGTCGAGGTTGGCAGTCAGAGCAGGACGGCGCAGATGCTCGTGCTTGGGGGGGTGTTCATGCTTCAGGCTTTGGTTATTTTCAGTTTGCTGGCGTATTTCGCCGGTTCGGTGGGGGCAGTTCTGTTGAGGAACGATAAGGTTCGGTCCCTCCTGTCATGGTTCGCTGCGAGCGTGTTTGTTGCTCTAGGCGCGAAACTGGTCCTGGAATCGAAATAGAGACAAACGAACCGCGTTTGTTCGACGGGATGAGAAGAGTTGGTCTTGGAGTCGGAACGACGCAGTCGCTCAGAGCGTGTCTAATAAATTCCGTGAAGGCTCGGGACGGCGCCCGAGCGCTACCTTTTTCTCGAGCGAAGCTCGAGCATTGGGTAGCCTCCGGGCGCAGTCCCGGATTAATTATGCGGTATATTGCATTTATCGAATACTCTCTTAACCTGAGTTGTATCCAGAATTAGGGCTCAAGTTTATTGCTCTGAGCTATGGAGGTTTGGCTCACTTCTTCCAGCCGTAGTCCTTGTATTTGTCGGGTCGGATTTTGTCAGGATTGGGCGGGTAGTCCTGGTTTTTCAGGAGTTCTTCCATTGAAGGGGTTTCCGAGGGAATGCCGTTTTCGGGGATTTCCTTCTGGGCGATCCAGCTGATGGCGTTGAGCACCACCTTTCGGAAGTCGTCATCCTGCCAGTTGTCGTGAAAATGGCCTCCGGTGAAACCGAAGCCTCGGCTGCCGTTGTCGTTCTCGGATACCCACATGACGTGCTGGAGATCGCGTCTGGCGACGGCTGCGCGACCGTCGGGCGTGGAGTTGTGGTGATGGTCTTTCTCGGGCAGGAGGTCGAGCGGCGGCACGGCCGAGAGAATCGGAGTGACGCCTTTCATGTCCTTGCGGAAACGCATGTTGAAGTACCATTCGTCGTTGATGGAGAAGGGCTTGACTCCATTGCTGACGGGGTGGTCGGGGAAGGTCTCGAATTTGGGCGTCCAGTGCGGATTGACGGATTTGTAGAGCTGATAGTAGCCGCCCATCCAGCGAAGGAAGGCGTCGCCGGGCTCACCGTCGATCGTCTCGACGCCGTAGTGCAGGCAGCCGACGCCGACGCCTTTTTCCTGGAGCGCGTCGATGGCCGTGGTGTGATTGTTGGCAAGGTGCTTGCCGCCGCCGTCGCAGTAGATGACGACCGCGTCGACGCCTTTAAGAAGAGCCTCGTTTTTCGGCCAGCCTGGATCTTCCTCGTTGTAGTAGACGGAGGCGTAAAACTCCAGCCCGCTCTCGTTGAGCAATTTTGCAAGCAGCAGGGAGCCTGCGTTGTGCTCGTGCGAGAAGTAGCCATGGCTCTTTTTTCCTGCGACGAAGAGAACTTTCGTTTCATCGGCGCGAGTGACACTAGTAACCAAGAAGGCCGCTAGGATTGTAAGAAGAGTAAGTGTAGTTTGTTTAATATTTTTCATCGCTAAAATAGGGTCGGGCTCCTTGGCGGTTTGCGGCTCCTTAGTGATTAGCAGCTCCAATTTTTTATACGCTCTATTGGTGGTTGGGGGGCGGTTTACGGATGTCTCATCTATAAGCTTTGTCAATGGTCACTCCGGGCCAGTCGTCGGTACGGAAAGGAGTAGCGGGGAGGCCATCACTGCTGAAAAGATTACAGTCGGGATTGTTGGCCCAAGCGTAGCGGACAGCGGCTGGATTCGCTATGTCGTCGCTCCAAACTTCGACCGTGTATTCATCGACCAAGCGCGCTTTTGCCCAAATGAATGTTTTGTCATGTCCGGCGATCGCGAAGCCGACGGGTTCGCGCGTGTCGAATGAACGGAGGCCTTTGCCGACGTTATCGAATTCGAGAATGGCTTTCTTCCCTTTGATGCTCATCGATTTGAAGGTGGGGCTTTGGTAGGGGACCTCTATGCCGTAGTCCTTGGCGAGCGCCCAGCGAACTAGGCGGTTGGCGACGGTGTGCTTGTCACGAGGGTGGATGTCGCGTCCTTCGCCCACATCGATGATGACCGCTTGCCCGGTGTGTGGGAGTTTGCTCATCGTCATCGTTTGAGCTTCGCGGAGTTCTGGCCAATCGGCTTCCTGAGGCTCTGAGACTTCTTCTCTATAATTGGCGAGCTGGACATAGTAGAATGGGAAATTGCCCTGTCCCCAATCGTCTCGCCAGTTCTGGATCATCAATGGAAAGAGGTGGCGATATTGGTATGCGCGACTAGCGTTAGACTCGCCCTGATACCAGATCACTCCTTTTATGCCGTATCCAATCGTTGGATTCAATACTCCGTTGTAGATGTTTGCGGGTCGTTGATTACCGGTAAGCGCGTTGCGAGGGTCGGAGGGTTTTTTGCCTTTTGGCTGGCCATCCTTATTCCACTTTTTGAGACCGCTTTCAAAGTTAGCGACTTTCTGCTCTATGTTGGATTCGGTTTCTTTCCATTTTTCGAGAAGCGCGTCGTACCGCGTGTCGGCTGCGAGTACATCCCTGCGAATCCACGCATCTGCGGCGGAACCGCCCCACGCGTTGTCGATAAGCCCGATGGGTACGCCGAGGGCTTGCTGTAGTTGTAATCCGAATCTGTAGCCGACTGCCGAAAATTCCGCTGCAACTTCGGGCGAGCTGCGCTCCCATTGTCCTTTGAAATCTTTTTGCGGTTTTTGCGTGCCGACTCTTGGAACTGAGATAAGGCGAATTTTCGGATTGTTTGCGGTTATCGCTAAAAGGTCGCCGTCGTAGGATTGCTTCAATGCCCAAGCCATATTGGATTGTCCAGAGCATATCCAGACTTCCCCTACGAGAACGTCGGCGTAAGACAGTGTGTTCTTGCCTTTAATAATCAGCGTGTGTGGGCCGCCCGCGGGCAAGGGCTTCAGTTTGACCTTCCAATCGCCGTTCCGATCCGCGGTGGCGGAATGCTTTTGGCCGTTCATGGAAACGCTCACTTTTTCGCCGGGATCGGCCCAACCCCAAACGGGATTGGCGAGATCGCGTTGCAGAACCATGTGGTCGCCGAAAATCGCGGGGGTTGATACGTCGGCTCGAAGGGCTGCGCTGAGAAGAATCGCAGTCGCGATGAATGAAACGAGAATTGTTTTTGGTTGCATAGGGGAGGGTTTCGTTGGCGGCTGTGCGCGGAATGACTGGGTGAGCCGCGTACCCTATTGCCTGGGTTTGGCGGGTCAATTCCGAATGATTGTCGGGAAACTGACCGCTCGGAAGAATGCCATTCGCCAGCTCCGACCGTTTATATTACAACGTTGTAATTTAAACGGTCGGGGTCGCGGGTTCGATGAACAGCGTGCGTTCTATCTAATATCCTTGCCTGCGAGGTGACCTTGGGCGTTTTTTAGAGTGTTGTAATGAAGCTTCGAATCGCGTGCTACTTTTTACTCGCCGCCCTCTTGGTGGGAGCGGCTGCGTGGCTGCGTTTCGGGAACGAGGGCGAATCGGCTCACGATTCGCTCTATTCTCAGAGCGAGGTTCGCTTCAATCGCGATATTCGCCCGATTTTTTCGGAGACCTGCTTCAATTGCCACGGCCCGGACGAGGATTCGCGCGAGGCTGAGTTGAGGCTGGATTTTGAGGGAAGCGCGTTCGAAGAGCGTGATGATGGGATCTTCGCGTTAGTTCCTGGGGATCTCGAGAAGAGCGAGGCGTGGCGCCGGATCACGAGCGACGATCCGGATGAGTTGATGCCGCCGCCGGATTCTCATTTCACGCTGATAGACGAGCAAAAGGAGACGATCAAACGATGGATCGAATCCGGAGCGAAATACGAGGAGCATTGGGCGTTTATCCCGCCGGAGAAATCGGTGCCGCCGCATGTTGAGGATAACGACTGGGCGCGGACGCTGATCGATCGCTTCGTGCTGGCTCGGCTCGAGCAGGAAGGGCTGAGTCCGAATGCGGAGGCCGATCGGCGGACTTTGATTCGCCGTCTTTCGTACGATTTGACCGGACTGCCGCCGAGCTTGGAGGAAGTGCACGCTTTTCTCGCGGACGACCGGCCCGACGCGTATGAGCAGCTCGTTGATCGCTTGCTGTCGTCGCCGCACTATGGCGAGCGGATGGCGTTGGCGTGGCTCGACCAAGCACGCTATGCGGACACCAACGGCTACTCGCGAGACGGCGCGCGGACGATGTGGCTTTGGCGCGATTGGGTGATTCAGGCGTACAACGAGGACAAGCCGTTCGACGAATTCCTAACCGAGCAAATCGCGGGCGACCTGCTTCCCAACGCGACCCAAGATCAGATCATAGCGACCGGCTTCAGTCGCAACCACATGATAACGGCGGAGGGCGGCACGATT
>JAJFLS010000448.1 GCA_021772595.1 Opitutales bacterium | reverse complement strand
CGTTTCTAATGGACGACCCGATCGACACGTAGCCATCGGCCGGAATCCACGTTTCCCAGGGCATTTGGGACGCTTTCCTGTAGAGGCTATCTCCGTCGCGCGCAGAGAAATTGCCCACCTCCCAAAGGACGCGCAATCCCGTGCGCAAAAGGAGATTCAAGCGCATGCAATCTTCCATCGTCCCCTTCGTGAACACGCCTGCTGGCGCTTCTCGCGTCACTTCGTAGCCCAGTTCGATCAGCTCGTCTCTCAAGTAAGAGGAGCACGCTTTGGGACAGGTGACGAGGATCGTATTCGCAGTCATAACGGTGACCGACCATCCAGAAGTTCGGACTCCACACAATGACAAACTCGGAGATCGGGAGTAAAGGTAGGGAGAACCAGCTCGGTCCTCCGTTATTCGCATCTCCCAGGTGGAGAACCGAGTCGGTCCTCCCTACCATATCAACCTACTTCATCCGCGAGAAATCGGTGGCCTTGAGGAGGACCGATTTCACGCCGTTTTTGACGAGTAGTCCGCCTCCTGCAATTTCCGTCGACCGTTTCGCAGCGGCTTTCCAGTCGGGGTCTTCGCGGAAGCCTTTCCACGATGCTTCTCGAGCGGCTTGGTTTTTGTAGGCCATCAGGTAGATGAGCGTGTTCTCGTGACCTTCCTGGTCATCCATGAGGTGCCAGTAACCGACATTCGTCATGCCGTGTTTTTTGAAAATGCTAATCGTGTCTCCCTCGAAGCGCGTATCCAGATTCTTCAGTCGATCTTCCGCTGTCGTATAGGTTCTCAACTCAAACAAGCGCGGCGATTTCGACTTCTTCACCTTCAGCTTCGGCGAATAGTCGGTTAGCATCAGAAAACGGCTTTCCACTTTTCCGACGAGCTTCCCGTTCACCTTCGAAGCCGCGAACGCGGCTTTCCAATCCGGATCCGAGCCAAACCCCTTCCATGACGCCTTTCGAGCCTCGCGACTCGGATAGGCGAGAAAATATACGAGCGTGTTTTCCTGATTATCGACGGGCGTGAAATAGCCGATGTTCTCCATCCCGTGTTTTTCGAAGAGCGCCTCTGTATGGTCCCGAAAACGAGCCAGAAGATCATCGAGTTTCCCTTCGTTCGCATAATACGTCCGCATTTCAAAAACACGGGTATCCTCGCCGAAGGAAGTTGTGGTTGAGAGAAGCAGTGAAATCGCAAGCAATAGCAATGGAATGGTTTTCATAGGATAATATGGGATTTATATTAGAGTTTCCTGAATTCCCGTCCAATTAGACATTCAGAGACAAATCACGCGAGAAATTATCGCAGATACGGGACCGTCACCGGACCTTCCGGCAACATCGCCACTCGGGCCTCGCCACCGATCCTCTCCAGCTCGGCCCGCAATGCGTCCTCGATGGAGTCCACCGGAATTAGATGGGCCTTCACGATATCCTTCGCGTCCAATTCGCACTTGATCGCCACGCGGGCCTTCTTGCAGATCAATGCCTGCAACTGGACCTGCCATTGGTCGAAAACCGAGAAATCAGGCTGCTGAATCGCGTCCAGCAACGTATCCGGATCCGGATACTGAAAAAGCAGTTTCCGGTAATTTCCGTGATCCGGAAATCCGTCCGCGCATTCAGCCGCCACGAGAATCAGGCCGCCCTCCTCAACGATTTGCGCCGCTGCCGACATCCCCTTAACCGATTGATACAAATTCTGATCGAGCGGATAGCCATTGTTGCTTGTAATGACAATTGGATACGCTCGTTCGCAGCCTACCATCGCGCTTTCCTTCACGTACGCGCACCCTTCCTCGTGAGCCTCGATCACGTCCCCGCAAAAGAAGCGCGTGATCGCACGATCTCGATTCAAGGTCACGTTCACCAAAAAATCTGCTCCGACCAGTCGGCCTCCTGCGCGAACATGTTCCTGCGTCGGATTGTTTTCCAGGTTTCCCCAGGAGCTGAGCGGATCGCCCACGACCATTGCGCTGTGATACTTCATGATCGCGTCAATATCCGTGACTCCCGGAAACGCGGCTTTATAGCCACCGGAATAACCAGCCATGAAGTGGGGCTCTATGAACCCCAGCAAGATCCGCTTGTCCGCTTCCACGTACTCACGATTCTGATACACATCGTAACCAAACGACGACTTCCCCGCGTACGCCAAGCCATCCGGCTCGTGGGCGTTGTGATTGATGACGCGGTAATTCTCGAAAATCTCCCGACCCACCATTTCGACCAGCTCGTCGGGCGTATTTCCGCGATGGGAGCCCGTCCCATTTATGATGACGAAATTCTCTTTTGGCACATGCGGAAGCGCTTCAAAGAGCCACGGCAATACTCGGGCGCTCGGAAAGGGCCGTGTAGCATCGGGAATAACGACCGCCACCCGGTCGTCCGCGCCGATGACCTCGCTCAATGGCGGAGCGCCGATCGGGCTGCGACAACCCTCCATGAATCCCGCTTTCTCATCGCTCGCGCCTTGAACGAATTTGGGCTCCAGCACAGTCGCCGCTACGCCCGTCAGATCGATATCGATGCTCGTCTTGCCGTAGGGAAGGGAAACGTTCATGGAAGTTAAATCTGCATGCCAAGAAGAACAACTCAACCGCGAAGAAAGTAAAAGTTCCCCGAGGCGTGGATTTACATCTAAGACAAATCTGAACAACGCAGATGTACAACTACCACGAGATTCATATTGTAGCGGGACGACAACGTCGTTCCGAATCTCAAACTTCGATGGCTCTTCGGAGATCGGCCGCTACACAAAAAAGCCTGCCGCAATGGCAGGCTTTGTAAAAATTCGAAGTAAACTTGGCTAAGCGATTAAGGCTTAATCGTCGTCTTCTGGCTTGAAGCGCTCGTGGCCCTTCTTGCGAGAGTCGTTCAATTTCGCGACAATCTCTTCCGCCTTGGCATTGTCGCCCGCTTTGAGAGCCTTTTCCAGATCGCCGACCAGACCAATGGTACGCTTCATCGCCTTCTGGAAGCCAGCGACGAACTTCTCCTTGTCTTCGCCGGATCTTTCTTCAGCAAGCATCGGAGTCATATCGACCGCATTTGTAAAAGATGCTTTGACTTTGGCGACCAGAGCGAGGGTCGACGCGTTCTTTGCGGGATCTTTGATTTGGCGACGAATGGAGCGCCAAGCCTTGTTGGCACCGCTCATCTGTTCTTCGAGCGCAGTTTCCTCTTCTTCTCCTTCATGATGGTCCGCTTGCGCGAATGGCATCGAGACGAATAGCAGAGCGAGTATGAGTATTAAGGGATGTTTTTTCATAAATCGATTTTTGGTGGAATTACAGTTATAACCGCAGAATTGGACGGGAAGTTACACTAGTTTGTCAACTCGGATGATCGAGAATTCGCCGACTCGCGAGCTTCACTCGCTCTAGGACGCGCCAATCGAGATGCCTATTCATCTTTCGAGGCTATTTCGACTGAATCCTTATCTTGCTGAGCCCGTTGAGACGGCAGGCGTCCATAACGTCTGTCACTGTCTGAAGCGGGGTCATATTATGAGCCTTTACCAGAACGGGGATGTCGTTCGAAACCTCGGAGATTTTCGACAGAACGGCTTGAAGCTGGGCGACCGGGATGGGCTGGTTTTCCAGATAAATCTGCCCTTCCTCGTCGATTCCGATCAGTATTCGGTCTGGAAAATCGTTTCGACCGGCGGACTCGATTTTCGGCAGAGTCAGGTTCAAGGTGGTCATTTCCTTGAATTGCATGCTGACGAGGAAAAAGAAGATCAGGATCGTCAATACATCCATCAGCGGGATGATATTGATGCTGGCCTTGTTTCGCCTGCGGGCCAGTAGACTCATACGTCCTTAAGACCG
>JAJFLS010000447.1 GCA_021772595.1 Opitutales bacterium | reverse complement strand
CGTCGGGGAAAGGCCGTAAGGCTAGGGCGACCGCGGCTCGCAAGTCGGATACCGACATGCCGACCTTCTCTTCGGGAATAGCGGTCGATTCAGCCGGACTGATGTGAGCGTATGGATAATTCCTGTCGTTTAACCACTCGTCGAAGTGAACGCGGAGGAGACCGTGGAGGATGAGGTTCGAGCGACCATCGGGTTGTTCGCGCGAGGCTCGAATTAGTCCGACCGTTCCGATGTCTGCAGTGCATTGGGCGGGATTGGAATCCTCTTTTTCAATGAGCGTCCCGATACACATCATGCAATGCGATTGGAGAGCGTCATCGAGCATTTGCCGATAGCGTGGCTCGAAAATATGGAGCGGAAAGGCTCCGTGCGGAAAAAGCGTGGAATCTGGCAGGAGGATAGCTCCGCAGTATTCCGGGATTTCAATGCCAGACATTGTTTTAAACGTCGCAGAGTTTCGCGGCGTGTCGCAGGGCGGCGATCGGATCGTCCCAAGTAGGGATGAACTCTTGAGCGACGTAGCCTTCATATCCAGTATCCAGTATCGCTTCGAGAATCGGCGGGTAGTTGATTTCCTGTGTATCGTCGAGTTCGCCGCGACCCGGATTTCCTGCTGTGTGATAGTGCGCGATGTATTGGTGGTCCTGTTGAATTCTCCGAATGATGTCTCCATTCATTACGGACACGTGATAAATATCGAAGAGCAATTTGAAGTTTTCTGAGCCGATTTGTTTGACTAGATCGATGCAGAAATCGACGTCGTCGCCGAAATAATTGGGATGACCTTTCATCGGGTGGGTGTCATCTCGCGAGTTGAGATGCTCCACGACAATTGTGATCCCGTTTTTTTCGGCATGCGGGAGGACTTCCTTCCAGGTATCGATGCAGTATTGAGCGGACTTCTCGTCGTCCATGCCATCGTAGCGCATGCCGGTGAAGGTGATCACTTTTGTAGAGCCGACCGATTTGGCGATGTCGATTCCATCGAGGAGTCCCTTTACTACGCGATCGTGGTTGGTCGGATTGCAGGGTCCGTGATTGAAACCGTGGTTTCCCGAAACAAGCGAAATTTCCAGCCCGAGTTCCTTGACCGCGGGATAGGCTTCGGTCGGAATGCCTTCCATTGCGACGAGGCCGATATTCTTGCAATGTTTCGCGAGTGTTTCCGCATCGAAGTGGTCCTTGAAGCACCAGCCCATGATGGACTGGCGGATGCGTCCGTTGGTGACTACTGAGCCGCTGGATCCAGAGACGCTAGATTGGGCGAACCCGGCGCTAGCGGCGGCTCCCGCGAGCAAGCCACCCGCGCTGCGTTTAATGAGTTCGCGTCGATTGAGTAAGGTGTGGTGTTTCATGCTCTTTAGTTAATTGGCATAATCTGCGCGAGGTTGATTTGAAAGACTAAACAGCCAAGAGTATGTTCCCAGGGTCTGAAAAGGTAGTGGCCGATCTTCCCGAAGTCGCGCATTGGCTTCAATTTAAGTGTTTTCTCAAATGTAGGAGCCTGCAAGCAGTCTCCTACACCAGGCGACCTCTCGTTATCAGCTTGAGTTGACGCCTATGCCTAGTCGCGGGACCATCCTCATAAAAATAGCTGAACGATTGTATCGTTCAGTGGCCGCCTCAAGGTCGTCCGCTACCAATCAATGCGTTCCTTTTAGCAGCTCGTTTCTTCAAAATCAAAGGAACCCCAAGGAAGAGAAAGGCGGCGGCCAAACCGCTGACAATGTATCCATATTCAATCGTCTTGACTCTGTCGGTCTCAACGAGTCCTGCGGGCGAAAGCGTTATGTACATGGCGATCATAAGCAGCGTCGCGGCTATGCTGACGGCTTTTAGATGCTTCCACGGCGTGGTATCTACTCCTTCGATTCCGACTTCCCGGATCTCCGGTTTTTCGTGGGGCATAAACCATCCGATAACGATGGCGATCGATAGGCATACGACAAAAATAATCCCCATGTAGTGGAGGAAATGCATTTCCGGATCGACGAAGAAAAGAACATAGCAATAGACGACGACATAAGTGCACATGCTAGCAATCGCCGCAAAAGGCGGCGTCTTATGAAAGAAGTACCCAAGCAGCAACGCGAGTAGGATCGGCGCGCCGAGGATGGTGTCGACCTTGACCATAAAGAGGAAAATCCCCTCTGGAAAGTACATGATGAAGGGAGCGATGATCATCGTCAGTATCGCTAGAACAACCCCGATTTTTTTGCTCTTTTGAATCACTTCGTTGTCACTCTGGCCCTTGCCGAAAAGCGGTTTATAGATGTCGAGCGCGAATATGGTGACGGTGCTGTTGAGGACTGAATTGAATGTGCTGAGGACCGATCCGAAAATCACTGCAGCGAAAAAGCCGACAAGCGCGCTCGGCATGATGTCGCGAATGAGAGTCGGGTAGACCCAGTCGGCATTTTCGAACTGATTAGGGCCGTAGAGGTGGAATGCGATGATGCCTGGAAACGCGATGTAGAAGATGTTCAGCACTTTGAAAAACGAGGCCAGCATGACGCCTTTCTGGCCTTCCTTGAGGCTTCGCGCTCCGAGCGTTCGTTGGATGATAAACTGGTTGGTGCTCCAATAGAATATATTCTGAAGCAGCATCCCCGTAAACAGCACCGAGAATGGGATCTGGTCGTCTGCATCCCCAATCACATCAAGCACCTCGGTGTTTTTAGTGAGTATGATTTTGGCGCCCTCGATGAAGTTGTGATCGCCGACCATGTAGACTCCAATAATGAATACGAGGGCTCCGCCAATCAGCAGGCCTATCCCGTTGAGCGTGTCGGAAACGGCCACTCCCTTCAGGCCTCCAAAAAGCGCATACACGCTGCCGATGATTCCAATCGCCCAGACCATCATCCAGATCGCGATCTCTTCGCTTAAGCCGAATTGTTGGGGGATGTTGAAGAGTTGATTGATCGCGATCGAGCCGCCATAAAGCGCAACGGGCATGGCGCTGACGATGTAGGCGATCAGAAACATGATCGCGACGACGCGCCGGGTGGCATTGCCAAATCGGTTCTCCAGAAATTCGGGAATCGTGGTGAATCCGCCTTTCAAGAATGTGGGGAGCAGAACGGAGCTGAAATAGATTAACGGCGGAATCACGGTCGCGGTCCAAGCGATGGGCGCCATATTGCCTTTGTAGATGTTGGCGGTCATACCCGTAAAATTCGCGGCGCTAAGATTGGACAGCATCAGCGAGCCAGCGATAACCCAGCCTCCCAGGCTGTTGCCCGCCAGAAAGTACCCTTTGGAAGAATGCAGGTTATCCTTGCGCGTGCGTTGATAGGTTATGAAACCGACAAGACCGGTGAAGAAGAGAAAGGAGAGAAAGGTGCCCATGGGGGGGAGTTTGGGAGACTAGGTGATTGGGGTGATTGGGAGACGGGGTGAAAGAGTTTGCCGAGTGAAATCTGGAAAATGGGTATTATTGCGCCAGCGACAATGCTTTTGTGAGAAAAGGTAGGGAGCGACTGCCAGGCGGTCCGCATGCTTGGGAGACTGTTTGATAATTCAGTTCGGTTAACCGTTGGAACGGGGCGGCGCCCGTTCACTACCCTGGAATTTCCTTCAAATAGGTAGCGTTCGGGCGCCGCCCCGAATGTATTTCCACTTGGTAAACAGTTTCTGATAACTCAATCAACGCGGACCGCCTGGCAGTCGGTCTCTACCATCGTCATGCCAAAGCCCAGGCTACTTCTCCGGATACAGCTCCCGGATCGCCGTTTCACTCGCGTCGCAGATGCCGCGTTCGGTGATCAAGCCGGTAATGAGTCGTGCCGGCGTTACGTCGAAGGCGTAGTTGGCGGCTGGTGACTCGGGTGGCGTCAGAAGGACTCGCTTGAGTTCTCCGTCGCAAAGCCCTTGGGCGAATTTGACTTCCTCGTCGCCGCGTTGCTCGATCGGGATTTCGTTGACGCCGTCCCGAATCTGCCAATCGAAAGTCGAGGATGGCAGGGCAACGTAAAAGGGAATGCCATTGTCGCGAGCGGCCAGCGCTTTCAAATAAGTGCCGATCTTGTTGGCGACATCGCCGGATACCGCGACGCGGTCGGTACCAGTGATGACGAGATCGACGAGGCCGTGCTGCATCAAATGTCCGCCCACATTGTCGGCGATGACAGTGTGGGGTACGCCGTGCTGGGCGAGCTCCCAGGCGGTCAGGCGGG
>JAJFLS010000446.1 GCA_021772595.1 Opitutales bacterium | reverse complement strand
GCTTGAGAAAAAGGTAGTGCTCGGGCGCCGTCCCGAGCCTTCACGGCCTTTATTAGAGACGCTCTAAGATTCCAAAATGTTATTCTTGCTTCGCTGATTTGAGGTAACGCTGTCCTCCGCAGGAAGATTCAAGTGGTCGCTCAATTGCTGTAGCGGTAGCGAATCCGATCGCTCAGCTTTTGGTTTCATGAAAAGCTAACTGTCTTTTGCAGTAAATCGCTAGTCAATGCATTCGGAACCGCCAAGCCGAACTGCGGGCTAATTATCCGCCAATATTACAATCTTCAAATCTTCGATTTTTTCAATTGCTTAACCGTATCCACGAAATGGAGAACGAAGCATAAGAAGATTCCCAGGAATCCTCCCAGAAAACCTGAGGCAATTACAATTAGCGACCGTTTCGGGCGTATGCGTTCTTCAGGTACAAAGGCAGGATCTATGATTCTGAATGCGTACTCCTCTTTGGCGTTTGCAAGCATCGCGTTTTGCGTCTGAGATTCAATGAGCGTGTAGAGAGATTCTCGAATTTCGATGACTTGAGTTTCTTTCAATTGCTCTTTTAAGTAAGCAAGATTCTTCTCCGTTTCGGCTTTGGCTTTCTCTTTGAGATGAGAATTGATTCGCTCCGAAAGCGCGTTGGCCCATTCAGTGGTCTGAGCAGGATCCACCCATTCGATAGCCAGCGTGACTAAGCCCGTTTTCTTGTCTTCAGAGACGCTGAGGACGCTTTCGCTAAACAATTTGTAAACCTCTGAGTCGGTCGGTTTCCCTTCGGGTCCGCGTCGCTCGTTCGAACTGCTCCAACGCTTATTCTCGGCGTCCCAATCGTTCTCGAAGAGAATCGTGAAAAGATCGTTTTCAACGATATACGGTAGGAGGAATTTACGGGACTTTAGCGTGGCGATTGCCGTTTCTGTATTGCCACCCCCGCCAACATTAATCCCTGCCATCGAGGCGAGCCCGCCAAATTGTCCAGCTAGCGCGGATAGCGCGCCGCCGCCATCGTCCTCGGCCGCTGGGGCGAGCAACACTTCGGAGCGATAAATCTCCGTAGAGTTTAGAGCGACGACTATTCCAATTATCCCTGCAAGAGGGCCAAGCAGGAGAATGAGCCATTTCCGCTTCCACAGAATATTCCACAAGTCAATGAGGCTAAGTTCATCTTCTTGCTCCATGTAAGGATAGGGAGGATACGGATAGGGAGGTTGATTCGCTTCGCTCATCTGATTGAAAAATTGGAAGATATTAAAATCGAAAAATTTGGAGTTAGCTTAGAGTCCTTAAGTACTTAACGAATCCTGCGATTGCTTTTGAGAGTTCAGTTGCTTGATCTCCGAGTTGGTCGAATTTCGGCTCGATGTAGCCAACATCAAATGAAACATACAAGAGCGACCTGGCTTCACCAGCACTCGCTTTTGAGTAGTTGAGAAATTGGATAAATTCAGTAGAGCTTCTTCGTTCAAATCCCTCTGCAACGTTTGTCATTATCGAAACCGAAGCTCTTTGGATCTGATCACGGAGTCCAAAGTCTTTGCGAAAATCACCCATGCGCGTGATCGAGTAGATCGATTTTACGAGGGTCCGGGAATCTCTCCATATCGGGATTTCTTCAAACCTTTCGAATTTTGGCATCTTTCAGTTCTGCCTTCCTGCTAAACTGGGCATTTCTCGGGAGTATCGAATCTTGTAATCTTCAAATTTTAAGATCTTTCAATCAAAACGAATTAACCGCGGCGGCGCCGAGGGCGAGTTGATAGATGATCTGGCTGACTTCGCCCCAGTACCTCAACGGCTTCATGCGATCGACATCGATGGGAACGACGATGGTGTCGCCGGCGAGAATCTTCTGGCTGCTTCTGGGGAAAAAGCGCGACCTCTCGAGGTTCTCGACGCGTCCGTTGGCTCTAACTACATAGATGCTCTGCTTGTCCGCGCGTTTGAGCAATCCGCCGGATAGCCCAATATAATCATCCCGATTGAGACCAGGATCAAAGAAATGCGAGGTAGGGTAGTTAACGCTCCCAATGATCGTGACAGACTGAGGTTTCTGGGGTACGATCAGTTCATCTCCTGCCCTTAGAGTGATATCGAAGTGGGATGAATCGGTATCCAGAACAGCCGGTAGGTCGATAACCAATCGTCCCAACGCTTCTGCGGAATCTAGCTGTTCCACAAGGTTCTTGGCGGTTTCTATCGACTCGGTGGCCGATGCGTCTTGCTGGAACTGGGATGAGCTAATGTCTTCTTGCATTCGATTTCGCAGCCTTTGAATTTGCTCGAGCTCCGACTTCCGAAGACTTTCGCGAAAGAAGACTGCTGCATGCGGATAGGCTAGCTCGGTGATCCCGCCAGCTCGCCGGAGCACGCTGCTGAGCGTTTCCCCACGCTCTATGGTGTAAGTGCCTGGGAATTTGATTTCTCCTCGAAGCGTTATGTTTTCGCGTTCGCCCCAATCAGGAATCCGCTTAACGAGGAGTTGGTCAAATGAACGGAGCGAAATTTCGAGGCCCGAACCGCCACTTTCCAGTTTAACAGGCAGGAGAATCGTTTCTCGCTGTCGCTTTTGGTTGTCTTCGAATCGGATCAGTTCCGCTTCCAGGGTAAAGGCGTCTTGAGAGAATCCGCCAGCGGCGCGAACCAAGTCTTTGAGGGTCATGTTTTCCTCAAGAGGATATCTTCCGGGATTGCGGACGAATCCGCTGACTTCGACTATCTTCTCGGGTTCCTCACTGGTGGCTTGACGTTCCAACGCAGCGATAATGGGTGCGAGCATTTCGCTTCGTTTGAGGGAGCTGTCTTTTTCCTCCTCCTCATCTTCTTCCGCTTTCGCTACGATTGTCTCATCGTCTTCGGCCGCAGTTTCCCCGTCAATTTCTGAGAAGGTTGCATCTTGGAATATCAATATACGATCTCTTTTCCTTAGACTCAGGTTGTTGGGCGACTCTTCATCGGCCAATGCGCTCTCGAGGCTGAAGGAACGAACGGATATTTGGCCATTGAATAGATTTCGGCTGACAACGAGCGCGTATTGGAGATCTGCAGACGGAACAATCGCATCGTATCCATCGACAAGATCGCTTATCTGCATGCCCTCGCTCCATTCGTAAGTTCCAGGTCGCTCGGCTTGTCCTTCGAGAATCACGACGTTGTCTGTTCGTTCAAGATTCGAGAAGACTCTCAATAGATCGCCGTCTCTCAAGTTCGTTGAGAAAGGATCCTGTTGGGATAGGTCCAAATCTTTCACCTCCTTCAATCCGCTAGCTGCTATTCTCTCCAATTGGCTTATTGGCGTATAGGCGGTTGCGGAAAACCCGCCGGCCATGTCGACCAGATCGCGAATCGTTGATTCGTTACCAGTTAGTTCATAGATTGCGGGACGCTTTACCTCGCCCGAGACGCCCGCTAGTTGACCCACAGGCGGGACGAATATTACATCGCCGGGTTGAAGCCTAGCGTCGCCGCTCGTATCTCCATTGAGCAATAAATCATAGAGATCTAGCTCGCCGACAACATCCCCTTGTCGCTTCAGCTGAATATTTCGAAGCGTCCCAATCGGCTTAATGCCGCCGCTCACGAAAAGAGCGTTAACCATCGTGGAAAGCGAGCTGACCGAGTACGAGCCGGGTCGGTTGACGTCGCCTAGGATAAAGACGCGGATGGAGCGCAGTTCCCCCATTGTGACAAACGCCTGTATGCCAATCATCTGCTCTGCAACGCGCTGGCTAATCTCTTCCTTAAGTTCAGTGAAACGTTGACCGGCGACGGCGATCGGGCCGAGCTCGGGGATCTGTAGGAGACCGTCCCGAGTGACGTAGAGATCGTATGAACTTGATTCCTTGCCGAAAAACTGGATGCGGACCTGATCCCCCGGACCGATAACGTAATCAACCGGTATGGGGATTTCCGTTACCGGCGCAAACGTCGTCGGGCTCCCGGCGAACAGATCGTAACCGAATGGTTCTAGCTCGTCAGTGTCGGTCTTTCGTTCTTCAGGAGTTTCCTCGATCGTAGTCGTGGAATTAGGATTGCTTGCTTCAAAAGCGCCCTTCGCTCTCGGATCGATCTGGTACGGAATTACGACGTCCGGCTGCTCGAGACGCTCGCTCCTTGGGGTTTGACTCGCCTGGTATTTTTCCAGTTCCGCCATCGCTTGGGCTCGCAACGAAGGGGGCAAGGCGTTTATCTTTGCCTTTTGTTCGGGAGAAAGGTTTTGAGCAAATGTCGAAGCTCCGATCAAGCCGATCAGGCAAAGCGAGAGAGTAGTGAGAATTTTCATGCGAAGTGGGACACGGATGGAAAACATGACTAAAATCAGGTGAGTAGGATTAGATCAAGAAGCATTGCTGAGACCAGCAGTTTTCGACTGGAATCGCGAAATAATCTGAGGCTCGAGATTCAAAAACCTAATCGGCGATAGCCGACCTATGTTCGCAGCGCGAACCCTGACAATGAAATGGACGAGGTTTTATGTCAGGATCCCGCGACTGCGGGATGTAGCCCCGACTCATCGGGGTCTTCGAGTGCCGCTTTGCGGCATTAAGTCGTGAGTGGATGATGGGCGCGTTTTATATCGAGTTTAGGTGAGCCAATGTTAATGAGGAGGCCCCGCTCGCGGTTTGTCGCTTTGAGATAGTTTATTATCTGCGAATGATGTTCTGGGCGTAGGGATTCAAGAGCCTTCAGCTCTAGGATGACGTTGTTTTCAACAAGAATATCAACGAAATACTCGCCGACTGTATGTCCTCTGAACATCACTTTGATCGGGTGTTGCTGTTGGGCTTCCAGACCTGCTTCTCTTAAGGCAATGACTAAACTGTTCTCGTGTACTTTTACCGAAAAACCGTGACCAAGTTCGTTGTGAACTTCGTAACAGATTGATATGATCTTGGATGTTAGAGAGTCGTGTATCATGGAGTTGGAGTTGGATTAGGTTGAGACTGTGGATTGGAGACTTGAGATTCAAAAACCTGTTCGGCGATAGCCGACCTATGTTCGCAAGGCGAACCCTGACGAAAAATTCGATCGTAAGAATTGTCAGGATGCTCTCCGAGCATGCAGGTGCCGCGTTGCGGCATTAGGTTTCAAAATATTTCAATTTAAAATTCTTAGAATCTTCCAATTCGCCCGTAGCGTCCCGCTACAGTTGCTTCGATATGCTGATTGATCCGCCGATGTCGTCGTCGCTGATGCCGGTTCTGACATTTTTCTCATCGATATAGTGAATGCCTATGCGAAGTCGAAGCTCAGAGCTTTCATAAATCGGGAATTCGAATTCTCCGAAAAACTCGATCGAAGTGCCGTCGAGCGGATCGATTGATACGCTATTGGGTCCCGCGCCATCGCGATTAATGGCGTAGTCGCGAAGCTTCATTCCCCAGAGGTCCCCGTTGTCTCGCGCAATGAAACCGCCGAGCGAACGCATCAGGCCGTCGCCGTCCATAGCATGCCCGATGGATCTGCTCTTGTAGCGATAGCCTTCTCGGTAGATTCCGTGATTGTAGGCGATGTTAAATGTGTTTTGCCTTAGAGGTGAGTCTGGCTCGGCTAGCAGATGCCCAGCCCTAGTATCGGCCCACTCGTAGTAAATGCGCCACGTCGCATTTAGATCGCGTAACTCTCCCCAGCGTTCGATTCCGAACAAGAGCATGTTGGCGTCGGGCAAATAGGTTTCCTCATCCTCGCCTACGACTTGGCCGTATTGGGCGATCTTCCAGTCTTTTAGTTTCAAGCGATAATCCACGCCGGCAAGTTGATTGCCGGGTTCGTTTTCGAACGTGACGCCGGCCACGCGATTGTCCTCACCTTTGAGCAGGCGCCAAAAGGTATCCAAATCGCCGGGACGTCCATCTCCCGACCATTGAGCAGTGCGATTCAATCCGATGTCGAGCCAATCCCAACCGAACGGAGAGAAGTCGATCCGCATTCCAAAGAGCAAGGCATCCGACCCAGGCCGTGTTCCTTCGTCATTGTCAAGTTGCCCCATAAACGTCGTGAACGTCCACGGACCGATCCATTTTAGAAAGCGATTCTCGAAAGCGTCTGGCGATATTCTGGTTAATGAAATCGCCGGTACCGGTCTGGCGTTGTTCGAGAGTAGAAGGCTGCCGTCCCAGCCAGGACCCCACCAGCGTTCTACTTGATCGATCGCGGCGACCCAGTTTCCAAGGGCCAAGCTTATGTAGGATCCATCCAGGCGAAATTCGTCTCCATCGGATGGATTATCCACAAAGGACAGCTGCAGATTTCCGGCCGTCCATTCGCTGAGCCAAGATGTGGATACATTCGTTTCGAATTCTTCTCGAGGCTGGTAGCCAAAAGACCGGAATGGCAGGCGATCCGTCGCGAAGGCTATCGAAACCTCCGCGGGACGAAACCCTAATTCACTCTCGCGATCGTAGCGATCATTCAATCGCCTGCTGGCACTCTTCAATCCTAATTTTTCATTCCCAATTTCCTCAAACGGCGAACGCCCCAGAGGCCAGGGCCAAGTGAGTACTGCGCTTTGCAGCATGTCGCTATCGCGAAGAATCAACATATCATGTCGATCCAATATCGAGTTCGATTCGATACGCGGGGATGCGAGGGAGGTGCAGGCTGCGAGAAGAGCAAGAACGATGAGAGCAGAATATTTCATAGGAATAGAGAACCTTTAACCGCAAAGTTCAGTAAGAACGCAAAGGAATTTTTTGGTCTGTCGAAGGCCCCGATGTGTCGGGGTAAAATACATAAAAAGCGAAATCAGTTTGGAGATTGGCTACGTTCCGCTCTTCGCGGGCAATAAGGCTGCATTGTACATTTAAAACCTGCTCGGCGATAGCTGGCCT
>JAJFLS010000445.1 GCA_021772595.1 Opitutales bacterium | reverse complement strand
CCGAACGCTGCCCAAAACTCGAGCGGCGCACGAGACTGACATGCGATTGCATCTCTTTCGAAATCTATTTTTCAGAGATGACATTACATCAACAAGGCCCCATAAGAACTCCACATCACTCAAATGAGACAAATTGTAGTCATCGATTCCCACACAGGCGGAGAGCCGACCCGCGTAGTGCTTGAGGGCGGGCCCGATCTCGGGACGGGTTCGGTTGCGGAACGGCTTCAACGCTTTCAGCTGGAGCACGACGCCGATCGGTCCGCCATCGTGAAAGAGCCGCGCGGATCAGATGTGCTGGTGGGCGCGCTGCTGGTGGAGCCGATCGATCCGGATTGCGTCGCAGGAGCCATCTTTTTTAACAACGTGGGCTACTTGGGCATGTGCGGACACGGAACGATCGGCTTGGTCGAAACCCTTTCCTACCTCGGCCGCATCAAGCCCGGCCTGCATCGCGTCGAGACTTCGGTTGGCGTCATCACCGCCCGATTACACGATGACGGACAGGTATCGTTCGAAAACGTCCCCAGCTATCGCAAGGCCCAGTCCGTCACCGTTCCGGTCGAAGGAATGGGAGAGGTTACAGGCGACGTAGCCTGGGGCGGAAACTGGTTCTTTCTTGTCAAGGATCACGGCTTGCGCCTCGAGCTCGACGAGGCCGAAGCGCTTACTCAAGCTACCTGGAAAATGAGGCAGGCCATAAACGCCCACGGATTCCCGGAAGTGGACCATGTAGAACTGTTCGGTCCGGCTGCCGATTCGATCAACCAAAGCCGAAACTTCGTTCTTTGCCCCGGCAAGGCCTACGACCGGTCCCCTTGTGGCACGGGAACGAGCGCGAAGATCGCCTGTTTGGCTTCAGATGGGGAACTCAAGCCCGGAGAGGTCTGGCGCCAGGAAAGCATTATAGGCAGCGTCTTCGAAGCGAGTTACCGGCTAGAGGGCGACAAGATCATTCCCGCGATCAAGGGACGAGCGTACGTCACTATGGAATCGTCATTGATAATCAATAACGACGATCCGTTTAGCTCGGGAATAAAGCCCGGCACTCAATCCGTTTAGATCGACGGCGTCAATTTTCCTACCGAAAGCCCGCATCCAAATGTCCAATACGAAACATATAGTGATCGTCGGAGGCGGCGTTATTGGCTTGTGCACTGCCTATTATGCGATCGAGCGCGGGCACAAGGTCACATTGATCGAGCGCGGCGACCCAAATCATGATTCTTGCTCACTAGGCAATGCCGGCTTGGTCGTTCCCAGCCACATCATACCGCTTGCCGCTCCAGGGATGATTTCCATGGGCTTCAAAATGATGTGGAATTCGGAAAGCCCATTCTACGTCAAGCCTCGGCTAGATATGGACCTATTCAAGTGGGGGTGGCATTTCATGCGTTCCGCGACCGAGGCCCATGTCAACAGGTCCGCGCCCTTGCTGAGGGATTTGAACATGGCGAGCCGGGCGTGCTTCGAAGAGCTCGCCAACAGTTCCAGCAATTCCTTCGGTCTGGTGAAAAAGGGCCTGCTGATGCTCTGCAAGGAGGATAAGTCTTTGTACGAAGAATCGCTTCACGCCGAAAAAGCCATGCGATATGGATTGCCCACGGAAATCTTGTCACCCGAAGAGGCCTCCAAACTCGATCCTAACATCCAAATGGACATCGCAGGCGCGGTACTGTATCCAAAAGATTGCCACTTATCACCGAATTTGTTCGTCGATTTCTTAACTAATTATCTTCAAGAAAACGGCGTCTGCTTCAAATGGTCGTCAGACGATATCAAGTGGAACGCGACCTCCAACCAGATTGCGGGCATTCAATCGAAAGGCGAGCTGATCGAAGGGGACGAATACCTCTTAGCAGCCGGTTCATGGTCCGCCGGAATCGCCCGCCAGCTAGGTCTGAATATCCCCATCCAAGCAGGCAGGGGCTACAGCTTGACAGTCGAGAATCCGCTTCAGCTGCCCGAAATTCCCTCTATCCTCACAGAAGCCAGAGTCGCTGTAACCCCGATGGGGTCGTCCTTGCGGCTCGGAGGCACAATGGAAATAGCGGGCCTTAATAATCCGGTCAACGCGGCCCGCGTCAGAGGCATCACCAAATCCATCCCGAACTACTTCCCTCAGTTCGCGAATCAGGATTTTCAGGCAGTTCCGACCTGGAGCGGGTATCGCCCTTGTTCTCCGGACGGCTTGCCCTACATAGGCAGAACACGGCGGTTTTCCAACCTATCGGTCGCTGCCGGACACGCTATGATGGGACTCAGCCTCGGACCTGTTACGGGAAAAATAATCGCGTCCATCCTTTCCGATGAGGACCACGGATTCGACCTCCAACTGCTCAATCCCGAACGATTTAACTAATATCCATATACACGATGCCGAACTACAAAATCCCCATTTTTTCGATACGATTTCTTTCATTGATCGCTTTCATCACCGCTAGCCCGTTCGACGACGCGAACGCGAATCAACGTTTCGATGTGGTTGTCGACCGGTACTTCGACGAATCAACACGGCTTTCGCCAGTAGGCGCCACCCACATGGGAGACCATCGATTCGACACGGAGCAAAACGACGTGAGCTCCGAAGGACGAAACCGAGTTGCCCAATTCTACCAGGAAATCCTGACAGAGCTCGACACATTCAAAGCAACGGATCTATCTCGCGACGAACAGATTGATCGAACCCTACTCCAGCACCGCCTCAAATCAGCGCTTTGGCGACAGGAAGAACTACAGGAATGGGCTTGGAACCCGCTCATGTATTCCGGACTGGCGGGCGGCTCCATTTACAGTCTGATGGCGAGAGATTTCGCGCCGCTGCCCGATCGGCTGAAGTCCGCAGCCGCGCGTCTGGAAAAACTCCCGAAACTATATACTCAAACCCGTTCGGAGCTCGTTCCCAAACGGGTTCCTCGCATTCATGCCGAGACCGCCATCAAACAGAACCGTGGAGTCTTGAGCATTATCGAGAACATGATCGAACCGCATCTGGACGAGCTGCCTGCCCCGGACCGGGAGCGTCTGACACAGGCGATCGAGACCGCTCGAGCATCCGTCGACGAGCACCAGCAGTGGCTGGAAAACGAACTGCTGCCAAACGCTTCCGGCGACTTTCGGATCGGCGAAAAGCTGTTTGATCAAAAGCTGTCCTGGACACTGCAATCCTCTTTGACGCGCGAAGAGATTCGCGATCGCGGACAGGAAATCATGGGCGAGCTTCATCAGCGGATGTACGCCCTCTCCAAAGAGATTTACGGAAAGCGTTTCCCCTACACAGACTTTCCCGCCAATCCCTCGGCAGCTTATCAACGGGCGATCATTCGCGCGTGCCTGGAGATCGCCTATCAAGACCGGCCCGCCGCAGACGAAGTCGTCGCCGCCGCCAACCACTCAGTCAAGATCACTGCCGATTTTTTGCGGGACAAGGACATCATCACCCTACCGGATGACCCCATGGAAATCATCGTGATGCCTGAATTCCAACGCGGCGTTTCGCTGGCTTACTGCGACTCGCCCGGCCCGCTGGAAACGGGGCTGAAAACGTTTTACGCAGTGGCCCCGCCACCGGCTTCGTGGACGGAAGAACAAGTCACGTCTCACCTTCGCGAATACAACCACCGGTCGCTACACAATCTCACCGTGCATGAGGCCATGCCCGGACACTTCGTCCAACTGGCCCACGCGAACCGAAATCCGCGCAAGCTGCGGGCGGTTCTTTCCTCGGGCGTATTCGTAGAAGGATGGGCCGTCTACAGCGAATGGATGATGTGCGAGGAAGGCTTTCTCAAGGGCGACCTCTTGATGCGGCTGATCGTGTTGAAATGGTATCTCCGGGATACGACAAACGCCCTGCTCGACCAGGCAGTGCACGTCGACGGCATCTCGAAAGAAGAAGGCATGCGCATGCTTATTGAGGATGCTTTCCAGGAAGAACGAGAAGCGGACGGAAAATGGCGACGGGCTCAACTCACCTCCGCCCAGCTATCCACCTATTTCGTCGGCTACCTGGAGCATGTGGATCTCCGCGCCGAAGCGGAAAAACGCTTGGGTGCGCAGTTCGATCTTAAAACCTACCACGATCGCGCCCTGTCATTCGGATCTATTCCGACCCAATACGTGCGCTCCCTCTTGTTCGACCTAGAACTGTCCGGAAACTAACTATCTATCAATCCGCTGCTTCCTCGGTATTGGCCATGCGTCGCTCGATTGCCCTTGATGTCGGCGTAACGGACAAACCGCCTTTAGCAGTGCAACAAAGCTCGTGCGGAATAGCCTTCCCCACTTCGTTCATGGCGTGGATCACTTCATCCAGAGGAATGAGGTGCTTATAGTCAGCCAATGCCATGTTCGCGCAGGCCAAGGCATTGGACCCGGCCAAAACGTTCTTGCCCAAGCACGGCGCTTCAACGCGATTAGCTACAGGGTCACACGTCATACCAAAAGAGTTCTGCAAAGCAACGGAGGCGGCTGCGAGTTGCTGTTCCAGGGTGCCGTTGGCCAGCCCGACCATGGCCGCGGCGGACATGCCCGCGCCCGAGCCGCATTCCGCCATACATCCGCCAACCTCGGCCGCAAACGTCGCGTGGGTGGCGATGAACACTCCTATCAATCCGGCTTCGAGCAAAGCGTGTATCTTGCCTTCTTCGTCGACTCCCATCGAATCAGCCACCGCCAACATCGATCCCGGCATGGCGCCACAAGACCCTGCCGTGGGAGCCGCCACGATAACGCCCATCGACGACTTCACTTCCAAGATCGCAGATATGTAGGCGATAATCCGATTCGTAACGTCTCCGGGAATCAGGCGGCCTTGGGCCTCGCGTTCCACAAAAGTAACCGACTGACAGGGCAAAATCCGGTCTGCGTATTGAGTGCCAGCCAACCCGGTTTTCACCGAGTCTTCCATCAATTGGAGAATCGCGCGTGCCTTCTCAATCACCGAATCGCGAGAGATGCCCCCGCGAGCGGATTCATAATCAACCGCCAGCTCCCATAGCGACAGATTTTTCCCCTCGTTGTAGGCGAGCATGGCCTCAACTGCCTGAAAGGGAACCGACAGGTTCTTGCGAGACATAATCGGCAGCACCGGCTTCAACACCCTCA
>JAJFLS010000444.1 GCA_021772595.1 Opitutales bacterium | reverse complement strand
CGCCTCGTGAAATGGCATCTGAAATGAGCGTGGCATACGCAAGCTGGTCCGCCGATGAATCGCCGGTTCGATTGATAAACCGCGGCCCGCTATGCGTGTGCGTCGCGGTCAAGACAATCCGCTCGATAGGAATGCCTGTCTCATGATTGATCCGGGAGCTAACGGTTCTCCAAAAGGACTCGGGACTCGACATGATCTCGCAGGAAACGAGCGCCGCTCGCGTAGCTCCATCCTCTAGGACTATAACGCGACAATGCAGCGGATCGTGCACCCCCTCAAATGGAACGCCTTCCCGCATCAACTCGCGATTCGCATCTGGGGTAATATCGATTCGCGCCGCTCCCACCCGCAAGTCCACGCTTTTCGCGAGCGCTTCGCTACTGAATAAAACCCCGCTAGCAGCAAACAAAAGGCTAAGATAAACGAACCTTTGCCGCGCCCAACATGAAAACCCGTTTTGGCTGATTAAGATCATGATCCTTTTTTCCGCAATTCCTCGAAAAGTTCGAACTCAAAATGGGCCAGACGCTTATAAAGCGAGAAGGGCAAGGAGCAGAGGGAGACCGTGACACGGAATTTCTAACTTGATAGCGCGAAATCAACCTATCAACTCCCCCCGAATCAAATCGGAACAATTGAATTTCCTATCAACAAGGGCATTTCGATTCGCGCCGTTCGAACGCCCCGACACCGTTCAATAAGGATTTGTTTGTAGGATCCCGGCTGTCTTGGAATGACAGGGCGGATACGGCTTTGGCAGCTGGTGGATTCGTAGACTTGGATAACGAGAGCATCTTTGCTCGAGTTGAATACGAGCGGCGGATTGGATGTCATTACAAAATCGAACTCGAAAACCAGAATCTCATGAATATCGCCGAGCGCGACCCATTCTACAGTTTGCGACGGGATAGCTATCTGCAGTTGACCGTGAGCCGGTATTGGTAGGGGCGGTTGTCGCCTTGAGTATATCGAGGGTTGTTTTCCGGCGCCGCTTACTCATGGTGGCTGCGAGTGAGTGGATTATCGCAGATGACTGATCGTGACCGGGCGAAGGCGCAGCGGGCGGCTTTGCTGTCCCAGCTGTTCGCTCTCATGGTAACGATGGTAATCGCGGGCGAATACATGATGCTCTATGCGAATGACGTGTTGGGGCTTTCGCCGCAGAAGATAGCGCTTATTTTTTCACTCGCCCCATTTGTCAGCGCATTGCGACTGCCTGCGATTCCATACATCCAGCGCTTTGGATTGGTTCGAACATTGCGAACGGCTCGGGCTTTGCAGTCGTGCGTCATCCTGACTTTTATTGCGGTTCCGGCGGCGTACATGAAGTGGCCGTTGTTGTCGCTGTTGGTGGTGATGTTCGTCACGTTTCGCGAGTTGGGAATGGGAACGGTATGGCAGCCCCTAATGAGGAATATTACGACCCAGAATGATCGCGGATTGTTTTTCGGTCGCATGCGGACATGGTTTACGGTGGTTAATTTACTCTTGAGCGGCGGCATTGCTTTGTTTGTGGGGCAGCAAATGGGGGAAGGCGCCTTTAAGATCATTTTGGCGATCGCATTTCTGGGTACTTTGAGTTCAATTTTCTGGGCGCGATTGATTCCCGAGCCTAAGGTTTCGCAGGACGGTAGGTTGCCGGGCTTGTGGCGTTCGGCTAAGCATATCTGGTTTTTGCTGCGGCGTTCGAAGTTGTTTCGGCTGCCGCTTATTATCGCTCTCGTGATTACGTCGGGACAGGTCCCGATCAGCATCGTCTACTTTCGAGAAGTATTGCATGTGCCGGTAGGCATTTTGGGAGCGCAGATCTTTTGCATGACTCTGGGGCAGGTGGTCTCGCTCATTTTGTGGGGCCGGGTTTCGGATTCGATGGGATTTCGTCCTATGCTGACGGGCTTGCTTGGGCTGACCAGCGGTTTGCTGATGATTCTTTGGTTTGTTCAGCCTTTCCCTGTCGAGGAAATTTCGTTGATCGAAATTTTGAATACGAGCGCGTTGAGCGTTGGAGCGCTCATGGTATTCGGTTTCGTAGGCGGGGTTCTGAATGCGGGAGTGGGGATTGCTATAACGGCGGTGACGCACTACCATGTGAGCAATCGCGACAGTTTGGCGAATCTGAACCTGTTTGCTCTGTTTCAGCTTTTGTTTCAGTCGAGCCTGATGTTGGTCCTAGGAATCTACATTCAGCAATTCGTGCAACCGCGAATGGTTCCGGCTGATCCCGATAGCGTGTTCTATTTCGATTGGTACAAAGTGTACAGCGCTGGTTTGGTGCCGGTGTTGATGATCTTGTGCATACCTTTGGCTTCGCGCCTTCCCAACGTTAAGCCTTGGTTTGGGGTAACCGATTTCTTTTCGGCCCTACGTTACACGCCTTGGCGTAGCTTGATGGGACGTCGCCGTTTGCTCGACGAGGACGAGGATCATCGCATCGAGCTGGCTCGCAGTTTGGGCGATTCGCGAAATCCTCTGAACATAGAGCCGCTTGCGGAGCTTTTGCAGGATCCTTCGTTGGAAGTGAAAATCGAAGCGATCCGTAGCTTGGCTCGATCTCGTTCGGATTTCGCCGGGCATAAGCTTGTTGAAATTTTGAAAGACAAGGAACGCCGTTCGCTGTGGGACCACGCCGCTTGGGCTTTGGGGGAATTGAGGTATGTTTCGGCGGTGGATCTGTTGATTGATCGATTGGGTGATTCGAGCCCAGTTAGAGCTCGAGCAATGGCGGCTCGCGCATTGGGGAAGATCGGCGATCCGCGAGCGATTGATTCGGTTCTGCGCGTTTTGAATGAGGAGTCACGGAGTTTGCATGTGATTGCCGGTTGTTGCTGGGCACTTTTGCGTTTGGATGCGCACGAGCATGCTGATATTGCGTTTCGTGGTTTGATGAAGTTGCGGGAGCGGGAAGAGCGTTACGAAATGCTGAGCATTTTCTCTAGATGGCTAGACGTAACGGATAGATGGATACTTATGTCGAATAGTCGGGCTACGGCTTGGGAGAGCTTGAATGCGTTTCTGGATGAATTCTCCAACGATTGGAGAGCGGAGCGGTCGGCGATCGTCGAAATCTTTCAGAAGATGGATCGGGATGGGTTGGAGAAATCTATTAGCGAACGCGTTGCGAGTCTTCAAGGCGAGGAGAAGGAATTGCCGACAAGTTTGTTGACAGTCTTGAAGGAGACTAGCGATTGGTCGCCGTTGTGCGTGTTGGCGACGGTCTATTTGTTGTTGGGGTAGCTTTCCTATTCTTGCAATTATGATAAGATCGTCGTGTATTGAGATCCGATGATTTTGTTTTCGCATCCAGATTGTTTAAACTACCGCTTGGAGGGGTATCCGGAGAAGCCGCAGCGAGTAGAGGCGACGGTCGAATATCAACAAAACTGTTTCACGCAAAGAAGTTGCCGGAATGAAAAGCCTCGGCCAATTGCTCATGCCCGAAGGCATCGAAAGCATTCTAACGAAACAAGACGTCGCTGATCTTTTGAGCTATATCTCCACACTGGAATAGACAACCCGATGACCTAAAGGTAGCGGCCGATCTCCGAGCGGCCATATGAACGATACAATCGTTCAGCTTTCTTGCCGAATGATGACCGCTCGGCTTGCGCCGCCGTAGCGAGCGAAGGCGTGAGATCGGCCGCTACCATGATCGACAACAAGGACGACAAAGAATCTTTACCGTAGTCAAAACCACAATGCACAGAATCCAAACAACAACCTATAACTAATGCATCGATCAAAAAAATCATATGAATATCTTTCTGCCCACGAATCGCACAAATAAACACTAATAAATAATTAGAGAGCAGTAAGCCCATTCGTGGAAATTAGCGCCATTTGTGGGCAAACAAAACGGTAGTAGTCACAACTTCCAAGATGACTATTAAATCGAGCTGGATACAGACGATACTTTTCGAACAATGCACCAGAACAACCAAGCCCGGTCGTCCCTACCAAAGAGAGTAGTCTTGCGAGATCCTACAAACTCGCTCAAGCTTTTCAAGAAATGCAATTTCGGATACTCTTTCGCCCTATAATCCGCGCAATACTCCTCGCCAGCCCTCTCCTTCATGCCGCCGAGATCAAACAGCCGAGTCCCTGGGCCGATTGGTTAGAACCCGACTCGCCATTCTTCTCCTCCATTTTGGATGCTCGCGATGCGGGCGAAGCATTTCCATCCGACAACCTCACTCCGAGAGGGCTCATCTTGAATTTGGGCAACGATTGCTGGGCTTGCTTTGACACGGATCTATTGCGAGTCGCGGCTATCTGGCAAGGCCAGTCCGTCACCCCCGAAGCGCTCGCCCAAAAATCCTATCATCCTTCGGGAGAAAAAACAAAAGGTGGCCAGGTGCAATTACCCAAGCCAGCTGGCAACGTATGGTTTGCCAATGGCATCTACCCAGGTTGGCAGATCGGCGAACGCCTCGAGCTCGGAGACCCGCGCCAAGCAGCCCCCAGTCCGGAAGAAGTCGGACGCGGTCCGCTAAGCGAAGAACAAGGACGCTTCAAAGCGATACGGCTAAGCGACCAAGGAGCCGTGTTGGATTACACCGCCAACCAGGCTCGTATTCGTGAAATCATTTCAACTTCCAAGCATGACGGGCAGGTCGTTGTCGAACGACATTTCGAAATTGGCCCATCCAAACAATCGCTAACGCTCGTACTCGGGATGGACGCCGATGGAGGTGTCGCCTTGGGTCAATCCAGTGGAGCCCGCGTCGCGAGCCTAATCGAAGAACAATCTCGCTGGATCGCGCGTATCCCCGCCCACGATAAGCCAATACAGTTCTGCGTCACTTTAACCGAAAACAGCCCCGCTCCTTCCATCGAGCCAAGAGCGATTCCGACAAAAGAAGCGAAAATGCGCTGGCCGCAAGAAGCGGTAACACGCGCCAAACTTTCCAGTGAAAAGGCGGCCTACGTCGTCGACGACATCGATTTGCCGCTCGATAATCCTTGGAAACGAAATGTCCGTCCAGGAGACATCCAATTTCTCAATGATGGTACCGGAGTTATGCCAACGATCGATGGCGACGTCTGGCTGGTTCATGGCTTGCGCGACTCGCTGGATTCGGTCCGTTGGAAACGATTTGCTACCGGTCTTCACGAACCAATGACCGTGGCCATTCGCGACAATCAAATTTACGCGTTTGATCGAAACGGTATCTGGCGCCTTCGGGATACGAATGGCAACGGCGAGGCAGATGTGCACGAGATGTTTTCCAACGCTTTCGCTCAAACCGCCGACATGCGCGAATTCCCGAGCACGATACGACTTGCTCCAAACGGCGAATTCGTCATCGCCAAAGGCGGACAACAAGCAACCACTTTGGGAAAGCACAATGGCAGCGTCCTCCGCATTTCGGCAGATGGTCGACGATCGACCGTCCTAGGATATGGTTTTCGGCAACCAAGCATCGGAGTAAATCCCCGAACGGGACTCGTAACATCGAGCGATCAAGAAGGGCAATACATACCAAGCACCCCATTGCATATCGCCCAGGACGGTCAATTCTATGGCTATCTCTCCGAAGGATTGCATGAACAAGAAATCTACCCTGCGCCCATAGCTGAACCCATTACATGGATACCTCATTCGGTCAACGCATCGGCCATGTCTCAAATATGGACATATGGAGCGAAAATGGGCCCATTGAACAATCAACTCGTTCATATCGGATTCAATCGTCCGCAATTATTCAAAATAACGCTGAATGAACGCAGTCCTCGCCTTCAAGCAGCCGTATCCAACATTACAAGCGACTTTCAACACCCGCTTCTAAATGGCTCGGTTAACCCCAAAGACGGGCAGCTCTACATCGCGGGTTTCCAAATAACCGGTTGGGGTACGACCGTAGACCGCCTCGCAGGAATCAGCCGCGTACGCTACACTGAAGCGAAAAGCGTCTTTCCGATCGATATCACTCCTATGGAACAAGGTGTTCTTCTGCGCTTTGAAAGGAAGTTGGACCAATACAAGGCAATCAACCCCGACAGCTACTCTCTCTCCAGCTGGAGCTACCGGCGTACATACCGGTATGGATCCGGCCAATACAAAGCCAATGGCGAATCGGGAATCGATTGGCTTAGCCCGAGCAGCGCCTATCTATCGAAAGATCGACAGAGCGTTTTTGTCGGCATTCCGGAAATGAAGCCCGTCATGCAGTTGAGAATCGGTTGGTCCCTCGCAACAGAGGACGGCAAGGCATTCGAAGAAAACGCCTATACGACTCCCTACTCCCTTCCAAGCTTCGACCCGATCAAAGAAGGTTTCGGAAAACTCTCGATCGACCTGACTCCAAGAGAAATAGCTGCAGCAAAGGACGGTCCTATTTCGATCGAAGAAGGCGAACGGGTGTATCAGCTAATGGGATGCATCGCCTGCCACTCGCTTACCGGATCCGACATGCCGAAAGTCGGTCCAACCTGGAGCGGACTGTTCAACAGTGAACGAACCGTGGTCGTGAATCGAAAAAGGGAAACGATCATCGCAAATGAAGCCTACCTCCGAGAGTCGATCCTCGATCCCATCGCTAAAATCGTCCCCGAGTACGTAAAAGGCGAATACGCCATGCCCAGCTACGCTGGCGTACTCACAGAATCGCAAATAGAATCGCTAGTGCTATTTATCAAGTCTCTGTAGGGCTGGCGCGAACATCGAATCCGGAGGCCTCGATCGACCTTATTAGATTAAGGTGGCGCAAGCGGGGCATTTCTGAAGGTAGGGAGGACCGGCTCGGTCCTCCAAATCCCGAACCCAATACGGAGGACCGAGCCGGTCC
>JAJFLS010000443.1 GCA_021772595.1 Opitutales bacterium | reverse complement strand
ATACATGGAGCCTTCCTCGAACATGCCGCGACTCATCGGGCATCTCAATTCCCCGACCTCTCGCCCGCCGATCTTCACACTAAATCTGCTCTCTCCGTCATTCTCGCCCACCGCGTGAAAGACGAGATGGAACTTGGCATTGCCAACCGGAACCGTCGCTCGAGCTTGAGCGGACTTGTTGCGATCCGGATTTATGGCGAGCCATTTTACCTTATCTATATAGAAACCTTCGACGGAATCTGTTATATTAAAATCGACCGCCCGCAAAACTGCAGCTCCTTTAGGCAAGGTAAACGTCTCTTGCGGAGCCACCGAAGGCGGGGTTACTTTCTCTTCGTAATAGTCGCTGGGAATCGCAACCAGCACTGGAGCGGTTCCGGATTTGACTGCGGATAGCGGACCTGTTCCTTCCGGCTGGTAAGCGCGTTCGGAAGCGAGAATGAACTTGTCGAACTCAAATCCGTCTTCGCGCATTGAGATTTGAATCAAATGCTCACCTTTGCGCGGAACATCCAAATACAGCTTGAACGGTTCGCCGACGTGTACTTGTTCCGTCCGCTGCCGACTTTCCCACGCCCAATGCCGTTTCTTTACAGTCTGCCAACGCTGACCGGATTCGGGCCATTTTCCGTTGAGCCCGAAGTGGAGTCCGTTGTCCTCCGGACCCGTCGAGAAATGCCGCACCCAAACATAGTAGCGGCCGGGATTATTGAAATGAATCTTGTAACTGAGAACGCCGGCTTTGCCCGGTTCCGGGAAAAAGTTTTCTCCGCGAATCAGTTTTTCATCGTGAGACCAACGCGAGTCCGGCAATGCCTCTAAATACGAACCGCCGCTTGAACCGACAACATGCGGCCCATCAGTGTCGGGCTGAAGTGTCGGTAGTTGCGATCCGGCGACGCGTTGCCAGGATCGGACGCTCGCCAAATCTTGAGCAATGAAATGCTCCGCTTCGATAGCGACAACTCCGTCGATTTCCTCGAACACGAGATCGGGTGATGCAATTGGCTTCGACGAACTTTCAGCGTTTATCAAACTCGTCGCAAGCCCCAAAACAATGGAGGCGAGAATCAGTATATTTAGTTTCATATGCGTGGTTGATTAGAACTTTATTTATAAAAAATGACCGAAGGCGCTAAAGTGAGGTCTCAGGCAACTCATTGGGCGTTCCTTTCTTTGATCGGTACAACTTGGCCGCTGGCGCGTGAAGCGTAGCAGGCTTCGACCAGATCGATGGATTTGAGATAATCTTCTCCGCTGCTTTCGAAAGGCTCGCCGTCGAGCATGCGATCGGTGAAGTGTCGTTGGAGACTATATACACAGTCTCCCGCGAAATCGATTCGCTCGTGGACGTAGCCGATTCGCTGCGGTTCCTCGCCGAGTTTCTTCAGCGTGAGGTTCCCCTCCGTATCGAGTTCTATGTGACCTTGGCTCCCGTCGATGCGAACGGTACCAAATGTGTAGCGCGGATCGGCGGTCTCCGCTTCATTGTAGCGGCTCGCGTCGAGAATCGCGGTGCCACCTGATTTAAACCCGATGACTACTTGGCCCGCATCTTCGCCTTTGATCACGCTGTTGCGCTTTTGAAGGCGGGCGTAGACCGACTCCACTTCTCCCCCCAAATAGCGAAACGTATCGAGAAAATGGACGCCTGTTTCGTAAATCAGCAAACGCGGATAGTCTCGAAAGAACGGCTGTCGCGCGAGATAGGCGTCTTCCGGCCAGCCGTCACCCATTCGCATGCGAACCGATATCGAATAGAGTTCCCCGATCGCGCCCGCATCGAGCTGCCGCTTCATCTCGCGATACCACGGCTGCCAGCGCCAGTTCTCGTGGACGAGAAAGCGGACGCCAGCCTCGCGAGCGATCTTGACGAGCTCCTCGCTTTCCTCGGCGGTGGGAGCCAATGGTTTTTGGCATATGATAGCGATGCCGCGCGCAGCGGCCTTGCGAACGATCTCGGTGTGCGTTTCGGGCGGAGTGATGACGTCGACAAAATCCGGCTTTTCCGTATCCAACATTTCATCAAGACGCGCGATTTCATAGACTTTGGAGATGCCGAATTGCCTCGCGATTTCCTGGACTTTTTCGACACTGCGGTTGCAGGCGGCGACGATCTCAACTTCTGGGATTCGATTCCAGGCTGAGTATTGGAATTGGCTAAAGTAGCCCGCGCCTACACAAACGCCGCGCAATTTCCTGGAAGACGATGAACTCATGATCGAATGTCGAATCGTGATAGCATATATATCAGGCAGTCACTTCCTGAATGCGGCCCTCAGGTTTTGAAAGCAACCAGAGCACTATGGCGACAAGGTTCATGCCCGCGCCGATATAGAAGAATGTCGTAACTTCTCCCGTCCAACCAAGCAGGTAAGGGAAAGCGATCGCGACGATGGCCGAACCTAAATTGCCCGCCATGTTCATGGTTCCAGAGACTTTTCCCGCATGCCGACCTCCGATGTCGATGCAGAAAGACCAGGACGGGCTAAGCGTCATATCCGCTCCGAAAATCGCGATCGACAGCCAAAAGACGGCTCCCAAAACCTCCGCTTGGCCGACGCTCATGACGAGTCCGATCGAGGCGAGAGCAAAACCGATGATCGCGGGCAGTCTCCGGGAAAACGCCTTTTGGCCGCCTCGATATAGTTTGTCCACCAGCGATCCAGAAGCGAGATTTCCTAAGGCGCCGCCGAGCAATGGAATCATCGTATAAAATCCAGCCTCGGTGTAATCGAGGTTGTAAGTGGATTTCACGTACGGAAACAGCCAGCTCAAGCAGAAGAAGAAGGTGAAATTACTAGCGAAGTATTGACCCATCATCAGACACATGTTTCGGTTCGCCAAAATTTGCCCAATCGGAAGTGGTTTCGGTTCCTCGGCAGGAGCGCCCGCGTCCTGACGATTGGCGAGGATGTAATCGAGTTCCTCTTTCGATATCCCGGATTTCTCAGCGGGCTCGTCGCGGAACCAAGCGTACCAGACCGTCGCCCAGACGAAGCCAACAACCATCAGGAGTAAAAACGAACTCTTCCAACCGATCGCATTTATCATCCAAGGAAGCAGCGGCATCGTGATCGCAGCGCCGAGGCGCGAAGCGGAAAAATTAATTCCCTTCACCAGCCCGCGTTCGCCGGTCGGAATCCAAAAGAAAACGGAACGAGCCATTCCCGGAAAAGCGCCGGCCTCCCCTGCTCCGAAGAAAAAGCGAATAATCAGCAGCGAAATGAATCCGACCGATGCAGCGGTCAATCCAGTGAAGATCGACCACAAGGTCACGACCAATGCCAGTGTGATCCGAGCGCCCATGCGGTCTGCGAGCGCGCCGGCAGGAGCTTGTAACAGAGCGTATCCAAAAGCGAATGCCGAGAGCACCCAGCCAAATTGCGCGTCACTGAGTCCGAGATCAGAAACGATTTGGCCCTTCGCCGTCGATATGCACACGCGGTCTACGTAGAGGAGGAACGACAGGAGAAACGTGGCGACGACAACGAAGTATCTTTGAGGTAACATGATTATTGGGGTAGCAGGTTGAGATTAACTTGAAATAGCGGCTGCGATCAAGTCGCCCATTTGAGAAGTTGAAACGATTCCGCCCAGATCGGCGGTGCGGTTCGATGGAACCGAGAGGACCTTGGCCACGGCCTGACGAATCATCACGGCTCCGCGACGCGTCTCTTCATGGTCCAGCCAATCGAGCAAGAGCGCCACCGATAGGATCGTCGCGATCGGATTGGCGATCCCTTTGCCCGCGATGTCCGGGGCCGAACCGTGGGAAGGCTGAAAGATCCCGCAGTCGTCGCCGATGTCTCCCGAAGGAGCCATGCCCATCCCGCCAACCAGTCCCGCAGCCAGATCGGAAAGAATGTCTCCGAACATGTTTTCCGTGACGATAACATCGAAGCGGTCTGGACGTTGCACGAGAAACAGCGCCGCCGCGTCCACATAGATATGGTCGGTCTCCACATCCGGAAATTCTTTTGCTACTTCGTCGAAAACCTTCCGCATGAAAACCATCGAGGGCAAAACATTGGCCTTGTCCACCAAAGCGCATTTCTTGCGACGCGTCCGTGCCAACTCAAACGCCGCTCGACAAACACGCTCCGTACCCAGACGCGTGATACGCATCACATCGCAGACTTCCCCTTTCTCCGGATCCGATTGCGAGAGACGCGCGGAGAAAAGACCTTCCGTGCTCTCGCGGACAATAACGAAATCGATTTCACCCGGGCCGTAGCCCTTCAGCGACGTATCTTCGGAATGGTAGAGATAGATCGGACGCACTCCATTATAGAGACTGAAAATTTCGCGTAGATCGATTTGCGGCGTCATTTCCTTGCCATCCGGCCACCGAACCGAGGGCAAGCCCATCGCGCCGAGCAAAACCGCATCTGACTGGCGACAGGCTTCGATTGCTTTTTCGGGGAGCGGGTTTCCGTTCTCCAAATATTCTGCCACTCCCACTGCGTGCTCGGTCATTTCGAAGCGGACGTCGGAGAGCAGAGGTTCGACAGCGCGAAGAACCTTCACCGCTTCCGCCGTTACATCAGGACCGATCCCGTCGCCAGGGAGAAGAGCTATGTTGAAAGTGGAGGGCATAGTAACTACGAAAGGCGACTGTAACAAATTCAAGCGATCAAGGCACTGTGAATTTTCACATATTAACTGAGAATATGCGTATCATCAAGGTAGGGACCGACTGCCAGGCGGTTCGCAATGCAATGTCAAACCGACGCGGCCCGCCTGGCAGTCGGTCCCTACCTTTGAGTTTCTCTAGCAAATGCCATAAAGGCTCGGGGCGGCGCCCGAGCGCTA
>JAJFLS010000442.1 GCA_021772595.1 Opitutales bacterium | reverse complement strand
CTCGGCGTGCCGCGTTGTTATAATCTACTTTCGCGGCACGCCGGGACGTCGTTGCCCTACCTGCTCACTCATTTAACAAAGTAGAGCTAGGCGATTTCATCCCAAGAATCGGGCGTTCGTCTTCATCTGATTAGATCAAAGCCCGGTTAAGGCGACACGAGAGAATTTGTCGACGCAGCCTAATTGCCTTCTTGGGAAAAGAAATCCCTCTCTCTGATTTTTTTGGAATTGGTGAGGAAGTTGGAAAGCAAATCCTTGGGCTTGCTGGGTCCGATGTATTCGCTTCCTCTATAACTGTGGGCAAGAATGCGGCCATGCTGATCTGTCACAACCAAACACGGAATGCCGCTCCCTTTCATTCGGCTTATTAGCTTATTATCCTTTTTACCGATTTTGATAGCAGGCCACGGCATCTTGTCTTCTTGCATGTATTTCTTCATCTCACCGGTACCGCTGTCAGAGCTAACGAAGATGAGCTCGAAATTCTCATACCCTAAATGCTTCTTCGCGTTGTAGAACGCTACTAAAATTGGAGTGAACCTTCGGCAAGGGCCACACCAGCGAGCCGAAAAATAGAAAGCGTAGAACTCGGGGTCTTGCTCGGAGGCGAAGTCGAAGGGCACAAGTTTCCATCATCGTTTTTCACGAGTTTGTCGCTAAGAAATTTTGAGAGATTAGAATCGGAAAGCTCGACAGGAGCACCCGTTTCCGACTCGGCGACATGGTGCTTTAGCCATTGGGTCGCGCGGGGGGTTCCCTCCTCGTTAAGGTAACGGTATGGGACGTTAACGATTCCTCGTTTTTTCCCTTTATCCAAAAACACGAGTGGGCCATAGAATCCGACAATGCTGGCTTCTGCAGTATCGCCAGTAGCTCACTCCAGGCTGTCCAGATAGGCAATGAGATCGACGAGCTCTCCGCTTGTAATCGTCTGATCAAGGCCGGATGGCATCAGGGAAACCAGTCCTGGTTGAACGGTCTTAATCGATGACCGAGAAATCGGTTTCACATTAGCGGTAGCATCCAGAAGAAATAAGGTGTCCGAAGTTTCACGCTGAATCATGCCGGTGTGTGTTTGACCGTCCGTGGTCTCTATCAAGTAGGGCTCGAAGTCGCGGGATAGGCTGGAACTAGGAAAGAGAATTGACTCAAGGAGATCGACCCTCGTCCGGATCTGGCCGATCCGGCTTAAGTCTGGTCCCACATTTCGGCCATCCTCTCCAATCTTGTGGCAGGTAATGCATGCGCCCTTGCCGGAAAGAAAAACCATTCGGCCATCGCGTGGATTTCCAATTTTCAATTCTAGGCTCATTTCAGCCAATCGTGTCTTCCGTTGTTCTGCCTGATCAAACAGTTGTTCAACCAGAGGTTTCGCCCGGTCCAACACTTCCGAGGGAAAGCGTGCCAACATTCTTTGGAGCTCCGAAGGCGACAGGGCGTCGAGGAAATTCGAAGACTCGAGGGCATCCACCAAGGCGAAGCCTGTCGCTGAATCGCGAGTCCGGTTAAAGATGTCTATCAGTATGGGTATCTCTAAAGGACCCGCACTCTTCATTAACGCTACCACGTCAAGCCTTTGCTTAGTGGTTAACTGTGCATTCGAAAGTATATTCGCGGCTTCAATGCGCTGCAATGACCCGCTTTTCGGGCTAAGCAACTCCTTTAGCAAATTGAATGCCGCCGGATTCATGGGCTCCGATGCCTTGGCAATTGCGCCCAGGGCTTTGATACGAACTAATGCCGGATGATTGGTATCGTCGCCTATTTCGCGCAGCTGTGAATCGAATCGATCCGTATCAATCTTCGCGAGAGCCTCCAAGGCCAACGACATTGTTGCAGTATGTCCGCTGCCCAGGGCTGAGGCAATGTGTCCTGTCCAACTACCGTGAAGTTCAACAGCCTGCGGGCTATCTGAAATTATTTGAAAAGCCCGAGCTGATTCATTCCAATCGGTCCCTTCGAAGAACCGGCCCACGAAAGCGTCCATATTCTCATTCTTAAGATAGAGAGGCGCTAATTGATCCACCACATTCATGCGCTGATCGGTAAGCTCTCTCTCATTTCGCCAAATATGAAATGCGAAGGCAATTTCTTCTGCCCAATCCGGATGTAGTTGGCAAATACTGACGACTGTAGCTATCAGGGCGTCGGAGGCAGATATTGAAAAGGCTAGAACCTGATTTGCGTTCAATAAGGAATTGCGCATTCCGTTCAATGCCCAGAGCACGCGTTTTGGGGTCTCTGGAGAAAGGCTCTTTAGACCTACCTCTGTACCGGCAAAATCGTTGAGTTCTATGAGGGCGTAAATCGCAGCATGCTCACTCGCTCGATCCATTGGTCGGGAGATATATTCCAGCAATTCGGGCACTGCGTCGACCTCACCAATTCTACCTAGGGCGCGCGCAGCTGCCATTTGAACGGGTGGATTATCATCCTTGAGCAGAAGTTGCGTTAGCCCATCGACAGCCCTTTTATCCCGTGTCTTCCAAATGCTGTTACAGGCTGTATGCCGGACGCTTTTCGCTTTGTCGGTTAAGGCGATCCTTGCTACGCGTTGGGCCTCGGTTGAGCCAATTCGAGTCAATGCCCAAACCGCGTTACGCCGCGCATCAATAGAACCAGCGCTCAGAATCTTCTCGAGGGTGCCCAAACTTTTATTCCCTCGCTTCGCCAACTCCGCAATTGCCCGGTCTCGTACGGCGAAACGATCATCGTCGAGAAGATCGGCGATAGCTTCTGGCGAGGAACTCGTCCAGTCGATGTCCAGTCCGCGGAAATCTGTATTCCTATCGATCGCGCCTGGCTTGCGAATTCGATAGATTGCACCCGCAATTTCCGGTTTTGCTAATTGAGAAATGGGACAGCCGTTGCGAAACCAACCCCCAGTATCGATCACCAGCAAGTCGCCATTCGCATCTTCCATGACATCTGTCAGGTGCGCGTTAGAATCATCGATCTTAAAAAAGTCTTCTTCGCGAACGTGCCGAAAAGTTGCTCCTTCAGGTTCCACGAAGGAACGGGTGATCTTTTGCGTATTAAAATGCGTGGCGAAAAGATTTCCCTCGAAGTCACCCAAGCCGTTTTTCGAGCGGTAAAGATTCATACCGGATACAGCCACGTGCCCAAAATTATGAAACTCTTTAAGGAGATCGCCCGTTCGGGTGAACTCAGCGAGCACTGCTTCCTGGTCCTGTCGCGGATAGGCCCCTCCGTACTGCCAGTGCACCAGGGTATCGCCACGCGGCCGGCCGTACATCAAATTGATGCTGCCGACAATTTCACCCTCCGGCGTAAAGTCGATTTCCACCGGGTTGTCCATCCCGCCACCCGCGTAGATTTGCACATCGCTCCCGTCCGACTCGCAAGACCAGATACGCGCTCCCTTTCCTTTGTGAATCAAATCGCCATCTTTGTCGTAAACCTCGAGATCCTTGCGGCCATGGCACCAGAAAATGCGTCCGTTGGGATGAAGAAAGGGACCATGTAAATCCGCTGCGTTGCCTGTGTATCCAAAACCGGTGACAATTTCTTCACGCCTGTCAGCGACACCGTCGTCATTCGTATCCTCCATTCGCCAGATTGAGGGCGCCGCGGTCACCCATAGCGCTCCTTCATGCCACAAGGCTCCGGAGGGAAAGGTCAGTTTGTCCGCAAAAATTGTCGCCCGATCAAAGAGTCCGTCCCGATTCGTGTCGACTAGTAGACGAATGAAGTTTGGCTTTTCCACGTCCAGTTCTTGGGCATTTCGGTTCACTCCCGCAGCTTCTGCAACGAACAATCGACCGCGATCGTCCAGGCTGCCCATCATAGGAAAGCGAGTCAGAGGCGGGGCAGCGGCAATTTCCGCGATCAGTCCATCCGGCAGGGTCATCGGTGGCGGGTTTACGGATGGGTCGATTACAGGTGCCAACCTGCCAAGGCGACTGGCGTTTCCAGTTCGGACAACCTTATGGTCTTTCCCCCAAGAGTGGTAGAGCGTTTGCGAGGATCCGCCTTTCCAGAGGTCGTATTTCGGGGAAGCGTGTTCGGTGAAAAACTGGTACAAGCGTAATTGCAGCTCTTCTTTTTTTTCAGCGGTGGCCTCATCATCGATTAAATTATTCCGTTCGTCCGGATCTTCAGCCAAGTGATAAAGCTCGTCGTATCCATCTTCGAACCGCTCGACATATTTCCAAGAATCCGTTCGGATGCAGCGAAGAGTTTCGTACTCGTAATACACCGTGTTGTCCCAGGGCTCGACCCTGTTTTCTTTCAATACGTCAGTATAGTCCCGACCCGGTGATTGAGGACTGACTGGCATTCTTTCTTCTAGGCCAAGGTAACTCAG
>JAJFLS010000441.1 GCA_021772595.1 Opitutales bacterium | reverse complement strand
CTCGACCGTGTCGCGCGGCTGCCATTGGTAGAAAGGTCCGAGCAATTCTTTGGAGCCTCGCGGATAGCGAGTCACGAGTTCCTTGGGCTCGAAGCAGGAGTGAGTTACGTTACAGCGGCCTCCTCCCGAAATTTTCACCTTGGAAAGGAAATGTCGGGATTTTTCGAATACCGTGATCTTCGCGGTCGCGTCGGCTTCCGCCGCGGAGATCGCCGAGAAGATTCCAGCCGCGCCGCCGCCGATAACGGCGATTCGTATCGGGGGCATAGCGGTTTGGCTCATCGCTCGCCTAGTCGAATAGGTGGCCGATAAGCTTTTTCGCGTGGCTCGCCTCGAGGCGTGGCCCGAATTTCGAGACGACTTTGGAAGCCGCGAGACTGGCGAGCTTTCCGGCGTCTTCGAAGGACATGCCGTTGGTTATGCCATGCAGGAAGGCGCCGGCGAAAAGGTCGCCCGCTCCGTTGGTGTCGACGGGGTCGGTCGGGAAAGGATCTATGCGGATTTCGGATTCGCTGTCGAAGACGAGGGCGCCTTTGGCTCCGAGCGTGACGACGAAGGTTCGGGCGACGTCTTTCAAGGCTTCGACCGCTGTATCGATGGACTCCGTATCGGTGTAGAGCATGGCTTCCTCCTCGTTGCAGAAAAGGAGATCCACGCCTTCGCCGACGACTTCGACCATCTGCTCTTTGAAGTACTTGACCATACTTGGGTCGGAAAAGGTGAGGGCGGTCCGGACTTCGTTTTCCTCGGCGAGCTCTTTGGCGACTTTCATCGCTTCGCGACTCGATTCGCCCGTCACCAGGTAGCCTTCTATATAGAGGTACTCGGAATCTTTGAGCGAGTCTTCGCAGATTTCCTTGGACGAGTAATTGGCGGTGATGCCGAGAAAGGTGTTCATGGTGCGCTCGGCGTCGGGCGTGGTCATGACGAGGCATTTTCCGGTGATGCCCGCTTCGTGGGCTCCGGGGGTGAGGTTGGTGCTGACGCCGTTCGAGGTGAGGTCCTTGTGGTAGAAGTCGCCCATTTCGTCGTTGGCTACTTTGCAGGAGTAGAAGCAGGAAGTGCCGAACTGGGCGGCACCGATGATGGTGTTGGCGGCGGATCCGCCGCATTGCATGTCGCTGCTTGGCAGGTGGATCGCGTTGACTAGCCGGTGCTGCAGGTCTTCGTCCACGAGGGTCATGAGGCCCTTTTCAATCGAGTGCTCGCTAACGAATTCCTCGGATACTTCGGTTACAATGTCGACGAGCGCGTTGCCCATTCCGTAGACGTGATATTTCCTAGCCATACTTTTTCTTCGTTTGCGCGAATCGGCGCGAATTCGATTTCGAAGAAATCGCATCCGTTCTCACGCGCAACATAAATTCGAGGTTGAAGGGCTTGTCTAGGCTCGCGTAGTGTTCGCGGATATGACGGAAGCGATCGACAAGATGAGGGAGTTGCTGGAGCTGTACCCGCCGTGGCTAGTCATGGCGTGCTTGATCGTCGTCGCGGCTGGAATCGCCTACGTGCTTTGGCGCATCGTAAAATTCGGGATCGTGCTGGTGGTGACGGCGTTGCTGATCGCGTTGGTCGCGTTTGCCGGATGGACCTTGTTCGGGGGGTAGCCGCAGTTCGTTTTTCGAGTGTAGGAGCTTGGTTGAAGGCGATTCCTTGGTTTGTAACCTTACGATTTCATCGCCTGCAAGCCACCGACAGGTCGGGGTCAATGACAGGCTCCTACAAATGGCTAGGTCTTTCTTCTTAAGTTAATGCGTATGGGATAGGTTCTAGTTGACCTGGTTGCCGCTTTGACATTCACATGGCAGGCGAAGTGCAGAAAGATAAGTCTAAGAAGTACATTTTCGTAACAGGCGGCGTAGTTTCCTCGCTGGGCAAGGGTCTGACGGCCGCCTCTTTAGGCGCTTTACTAGAGGAGCGGGGAGTGACGGTTCGGATACAGAAGTTCGATCCGTATTTGAACGTGGATCCCGGCACGATGAATCCGTTTCAGCACGGGGAAGTCTATGTGCTCGACGACGGAGCGGAGACGGATTTGGACCTGGGCCATTACGAGCGCTTCACTTCGGGCCATCTGAGCAAGTTCAACAACCTGACATCGGGACAAATCTACGAATCGGTCATCCAGAAGGAGCGCCGAGGCGAGTATCTCGGGGCGACCGTGCAGGTGATTCCGCATGTGACCAACGAGATCAAGAATCGCATTCGGTCGGCGAGTGAAGATGTGGATGTTCTGATCACTGAGATTGGCGGCACGACGGGGGACATCGAAGGCCTGCCGTTCTTGGAGGCGATGCGTCAGTTTTCCCTAGAGGTAGGGCATAGCAACGTGATGTTCATTCACGTCACCTTGATTCCCTTTCTGAAGGCAGCGGGCGAATTGAAGACGAAGCCTACGCAGCAAAGCGTGGCCAAGCTGCGCGAGATTGGCATTCAGCCGGACATCCTGGTTTGCCGCACGGAACACCCGATTGATGGGGAGCTCCGCGAAAAGCTCAGCCTGTTCTGTAACGTGCCCGTCAGGGCGGTCATCGAGGAAATCGACGTGGAGTCGTCGATCTACGAGCTTCCACTCGCGTTGCAACGCGAGGAAATGGACGATTTGGTGGTCGAGCTTCTCGGGCTGGACGCTCCGGCTATCGAGCACAGTGTTTGGATAGATATCGTGCGTCGGCTGAAGTCGCCGTCCGAACGCGTGGACGTTGGCGTTGTCGGCAAATACATCGAGCTTCAGGACGCTTACAAATCGGTCTACGAATCGTTAACCCATGCAGGAATCGCCAACGACTGCGCGGTGAACGTCGTTCGTATCGATGCGGAGGCGCTGGAGAAGCCGGAAGGACTGCACAAGCTCAAGGGGCTGCATGGTATTCTCGTTCCCGGCGGATTCGGGGATCGGGGGATTGAAGGAAAGATCGCGGCGGTCAAATACGCTCGCGAAAACAATATCCCTTATTTTGGGCTTTGCCTCGGCTTGCAGATCGCGGTGATCGAGTTCGCTCGAAACGTGCTCGGTCTGAAAGACGCGAACAGCCACGAAGTCGATGAAGCGACGAAGCATCCTGTCATTTCGATGATGGACGAGCAGAAGAACATCGTGGATAAGGGAGCGACCATGCGTTTGGGCTCGTACGAGTGCCAGGTGAAGCCGGGCACGAAAGGATTCGAGGCATATCAAACGGAATCGATCCGCGAGCGCCATCGCCATCGCTACGAAGTGAACAACGAATACGTGGAGCAGCTCGAAGGCGGCGGCTTGAAGGTGAGCGGCGTGAATCCGAAACGCGATTTGGTCGAGATGGTCGAGCTTGAGGATCATCCCTGGTTTCTCGGGGTCCAATCGCATCCCGAATTTCTTTCGAAGCCGAGCAAGGCGCATCCGTTGTTCCAAGCATTTATAGAGGCGAGCCTGGTCCAAAAAAAGTCTAGCGGCCTGCCGCTTCGACAAGCCGTTGTCTAGTTCTTCGTTTAGCGAATTTCCAAAACGTATATCCATCATGTCCAAGCTATTGATAGAGGTGCCGATTCCTTCGATGGGCGCGACGGTGAATGAGATCACGCTGATCGATTTGCTGTGCGAAGCGGGCAACGCGATCACCAAGGGCGACAAGATCGCGGAACTGGAAAGCGATAAATCGATTTTCGATTTCGAAGCGCCCTGCGACGGAATCATCAGCCGGATCTGCTGTCGAGCGGGAGACATCCTCGCGGTCGGGTCGCCGTTTTTGCGTATCGAAACAAGCGATACATCGATGAGCCACTTGCAAATCGATGAAGACGCTCCGGTCGATTCTGCGAGTTCGGTTGAAGAAAAAAGCGTGTCATCAGCGGGCATCGTGGCTCCGCTTGCGGAAGTCGCTCCTGCGTCGGCTCCACTGGTTGCCTCGAAAAGTCTCGCTCCGACGGCCAGCAGCAGCGGCATCAAATGGACGCCCCGGGCCAGGAAACGGGCCTTGGAAAAAGGCCTGGATCCGGACGCGATCACGGACATCGTGGGGACGGGACCGGGAGGTCGCGTGACGGGAGACGATTTGGATCGCTACAAAGGAGGTGCGGCTAAACCCGCATCCGCTCCTGCGGCCAGCGCGGCAGGATCGCTCTCCGATCAAACGGTTTGCGTGGCGGGGATCGGTTATGCGGTGCCGAAGAACATGCGCTCCAACGAAGATATTTTGAAGGAATTCCCTGGCAAGACCGCCGAGGAAATCGTGAAAGTGACGGGGATTCAGCAACGCTATGTGATTAGCGAAGGCGAATCCGCGACGAGTCTCGCGACCGAGGCGACGCATAAGGCGATGGAGATGGCGGGATTGTCGGTGGCCGATATCGACGCGGTGATCGTCGCGACGCTGCTTCCCGATCAGCCAGTCCCCGGCGCGGCCAGCGCGCTCGCGAAAGCGCTCGGGATCGGGCAGGCGCTCGCGTTCGATTTGAACGCCGCGTGCTCCGGTTGGCTCTACGCATTGGAGGTGGGCCGCTCGTTCATTATTGGGGGCACTGCGAAAAACGCGCTGGTGGTGACGGCGGAGATTTTGTCCAGCATCACGAATTCGAAGGATCACGAGACGGCGTTTCTTTTTGGCGACGGCGCGGGAGCGGCGGTTTTGACGGCTCAAGAAGGGGGCCATCGTTTCTATCGTCACGAGCTTAGCGGCGATTCGCGCTACACCGATGCGATTTGCCGGAAAGGCGGCGGCGCGATGAATCCGATCCCGCGGCCCGGCGACAGCCTGGATTCGTTCTATATTCAGCTTGATGGCGGAGTCGTTTTCAAACGGGCCGTGCTCGCGTTTTCCGATATTATCGAAAGCGCGATGAAGCGGCATGGATTGTCGGAAGAAGACGTTTCATGGATCGTTCCTCACCAAGCGAACGCGCGAATTTTGAAGGCTGTTAGCAAGCGCGTGGGGATTTCCTACGAGAAGTTTATTGTGACCGTTGGCAAGTACGGCAACACGTCGGCCGCGTCCGTTTCGATGGCCCTTGGCTGGGCTGCAGAGGAAGGCATCTTCGAAGAAGGCGACAAGATCATCTTCTGTTCGGTGGGCGCTGGCTTCACCTACGCGGGCGGATTGATGACTTGGTAGGTTTTGTCAGGCCGATTTTTTGTAGGAGTCTGCTTGCAGGCGATAGGATGCCCAATCGCCTGCAAGCAGGCTCCTACAATTCACCCAAACTCGTGGCGCAGAATGCTCAGGGCGCTTATGGCTGCGGTTTCGCATTTAAGGACGTAGGGGCCGAGCATGATTGGCTGGAAACCGGCGGCGTTGATTCGCGCGTATTCGCGGTCGGAGAAGTCGCCTTCGGGGCCGACGAGAAAGATCCCGGATGGGACTGATTCGGCTTTGCTCGTCTCGAGAGCGGATTTGAGCGAGACACTGTTTGTCTGCAGGGAGGCGATGAGCTTGATCGAAAATCGATCCGCTTGAGTTTCGAGAAATTGCTCCAGCGTCTGAACGGGATGGACCTCAGGAAGAAAGGGGTTGCCGGATTGCTTGGCGCCTTCGATCGCGGAAGTCAGCCATTTGTCGGATTTCGTCTTTTGGCGGTCATCTTTGATTTTGGCTTCGGTCCGTTCGGTGAGGATTGGATAGATGTGTTGGATCCCGATCTCGGTGGCCTTGCGAACGATGTTCTCCAGGCCTTTGCCTTTGGGGATCGCTTGAGCGAGCGCGATTTCGTAGCGGAGCGGCTCGCGCTTTTTGAATGTTCGTCCTTCGAGCGTGGCCTGGCGCTTGTTCGGATCGATCAGCTCGCATTCCCATTCGAGACCTTTGCCATCGAACACGATTACTGGATCGCCAGGGCGGGCGCGATTGACGGAGACCAGATGGTGGGATTCTTTGCTCGAGAGGGAAATGAGCGGGTTCTCTGGGGAAAGCGATTCGCAGTAGCTCCGAAAGTCAGGCATGAGTGGAGCATTGGACGCCAACGGTCGTGGATCAATTTGAAAAAGGAAAAGGCCCCGCTAAGCGGGACCTTTTCTAACTTATCAAACTACAAACCAGAATTAAGAAAAAACTCTAACTTCCTCTTATGAAATGGATAGGCGCGTTAGTGGGAAAAACGTTCAAAGAAAATTAAGGGTTTTATGGGAAAAGTTTTCCGGCTGCGTTATCGGGGTCATTTTCGACGAAGAATCCGGGCAATAAAAAAGCGCCGCTAAGCGGCGCTTTTTCGACTTATCAAACTACAAACTAGATACGAAAAATGAACTAAACCCTTTTAAATTGTTATGGAGATAGACGAGGTTTGTCCCGAAGCGTTCAAAATCGGGGAAGTTTTTTCGAGAAAAATTGAAGAAAGAGTTTAACTATCTGGTTTTCAGGGAGATAGATATCTGTAAAAACTGCAGAACTTTAGTCGTGGGTAAGCCGATGAATCGACGGATCGTCGTTGATGATCAGGCTGAGGCGATTGTGTTCGAGATCGATTTTCAATTGGCGTAGCTGTCTTCCGCAGTGGGCAAGGTCAGCGTGAACGTTGCGCCGCGGCCAACACCGTCGCTGGTGACGTTCAATGTTCCGCCCATTTCTCCGGCGGCGAGGGCACTCGAATGCAGGCCAAAACCGTGCCCGGTAGGTTTCGTGGTGAAGCCGTGCTGGAAGATGTGCTGCAAGTTTTCCGGGTTGATGCCGACGCCGTGATCGGTCACCGAGATCGCGATATCCGCCTGCTCTCCGCGCGCGGCCTGGACGAGCACGTGGCGATCGCCCGGCTCTCCATCCTTGATCGCGTCCTTGGCGTTGTTCAGCAGGTTGACGAGGATTTGAATGATCTTGTGTCGATCGACCGGGACTGGTGGCAGATCCGCGAGTTCCGTCACGATTTCGATGCCGTGCCGGTGGTAGGCCTCCCGGCTCAGCTCGATGGCAGCCTCGATCAATTCGGCGGGCGGGATGCGTTCGATTATCCCCATCACCTTGGCGTAGCTTTGCTGGGTGGAGACGATCTCTTTGATGTGGTCTACGTGATCGACGAGCTTGCCGGCGTCGTGGCGCAGCGCTTGGTTTTCGTCTTCGAGGTGGTCGGTGACTTTCGCCAGAAATCCAAGCAGGGTCTTTCCGCGCGTATCCGTGCGCAGAAAATCCGCAAGATTCCCGTTCTGCCCGTTGAGGAGGGTGACCGCCTGGCGAAGGTGCTCAAGGCGGGCTTGGTCGAGACGTTCGCGCATCTCGCTGATCGTGAGGTTGACCGTGTTGAGCACGTTGCCGACGTTGTGCAAGACGCCCGTGGCGACCTCGGCCATGCCGGCAGTACGGGAAGCTTCGACCAAGTCTCGGTTGGCTTTCTCCAGTTTTGCTTCGGATTGCTTGCGACTCGTAATGTCGCGGAAACTCCAGACGCGGCCTGCGGGGGTACCATCCACCAGCATGGCCCTTGAGAATCGCTCGAAGGCACGTCCGTCGTTGAAATCGAGCGTGTCGAAACTCTCCTCCATCGGGTGCTCTTTCAGGTGGCGGATTTTCTTGATGAAAGCATCCGGCTCTAGGAGCTGGTCGAGGACAAATTGAATGGCAGTATCGTCGTTGCGCTCGGCGATGACCTCGTCCGGTATGCGCCACATTTCAATGAAGCGCTGGTTGAACGATTCGATTCTCTCGTCAGATCCGACTGTCAGGATGCCGTCAGCGGTCGATTCAAGCGTGGCCTGCAGCAACCCCATGGAACGGATGGTGGCTTGGTCAGCCCGCTCCCGCCGGCTGATCGCCTCGGTCAACTCCATCGTTCGTTCCTCCACGCGCAGTTCCAGGTGGTCGTGGGCTTCTTGCAATTGTGTGCGAGAAGCGTCGAGGTTCGCCGTCATCTGATTGAACACTTTCGCCAAGTCCCCACATTCATCCTTGGAATTGATGATGACACGCCGAGAGAAATCTCCGCTGCCAATCTTGTCGGCCGCATCCCGTAATTGACGTAGTGGGTTTGTGAGGCCGCGAATCACAACCCAAAGCATAACCCCGCTCACCAGGATGCCTACGAGCCCGATCAACGCAATCCGTTGTTGCGTCGAATGGAGCACGCGCAGTTGCGGCTCGAAGGAGGAGAGCAGAACGTAGCTGAAATTTTGCCGATCATCCAGCGTTGGCAGTCGGCCGGAGGCGGCGAGGAAGTGTTCTCCGTCGAGAGCGAATTCCTGGATGGAATCCGGCTCGAAGTCTGGAGCGTCGGCTGCCGGGCTCGTCAGCGCCGCGATCAACTCGTCCATCGGCAGCGAGGCGACATCCAAGGTCGAGACGGTGAATCGGTTCTCCACGCGAAAGAGGATCTCGGTGTGCGTCAGTTGCTTGAATTCCTGGGCTACGGATTCCCCCATCTCGACCGCAAAGGTTACTACGCCGAGCAGCTGATTCCCAATGCGACAGGGAACGGAAACGACATCGAAGAATTGGGGACCTATGCCGATCATATCCGCGGCGGGTTGGCCACTCTCAGCTGCCTGCTGGATGGACGCTGTTCCGGCGTCGGCGAATGCCTCTAGTTTGAAGGCGGGCTGGCGGCTAGCAGCGGCCAAGGATTCGCCCTCACGAGTCGTGAACATGGCCGCATCGACCCCGAGCTCTGACAGCAGTTCGGTGAGCAGTACCCGGAATGTGGAGACGTCGCCCAACTGCGAAACGGCCTTGAAGCGCGGCTCGTTCGGGACGCTGCGAAGGCGCAGCACAAGGTTCTTGATCCGGATTTGCTGCGAGTTCTGGAAAACGGCGCTGGCGGTTTCTAGATTTTCAGCTGCGCCTGTCCGAAGCTCGTTGCGAATGCGGTGGTTCACCAGCAACAAGGTGCCGCCCAAGAGGAGGACAAGCATGGCGATGACCGGAACCAGTAGTTTGGCCTGTAGACCGAGACGATGTTTTGGGCGCGACGCAGGCATGCGAGCGTTGATTCATTCAGGCGGCGGGCTGCCGAGTCCGAGCGTGAAATCCACCCGCACTTCGCCGTCCTCGTCCACGACGATCGTTTTCCGCTGGCTGGGGAGTCTCTCGTGCCAGGCCTTGAGCTGGTAGGTGCCGGGCGGCACGTTCGGAATCGAGTAGCGTCCCCGCTTGTCTGCTGTGGCGAAGAACGGATTCTCCAGCACGAGCACGATGCAATTCATCTTCGAGTGGATAGAGCAAAAGGTGTCCACGCGTCCCTGCTTGTTGAAAGTCACACGTTTAACTTCCGGATCCTTGTAGAGTCCGAGATCGAATTCTTTGGTATCGGAGATGGAAAAGACGTTGTGGAAGATCTCGTCCTCGTTGGGAAATTCGACCGTCGTGCCGACGACTACAGGCAGCACATGGGGAGAGAAGGCGGCTCCTTTCTGCGCGACCTTCTTCTTGGTAACCACCTGTACCGGAATGTTGGAAGGAGTGAGGCTCGTTTCGACAGGGCCTTCGATGTATACGACGAAGTCGCGCATCGCGTCGTAGTCGATCCGCTCGACAAACTTGAATTTGCGGCTGTCGTATTTGCCGCCCGCCGCCGCATTATCGGCACCCGGATTGGCTCGCGCTTGGATCTTGCCGGTGATGGTTCCGCCTTCGCTGGCCAGCGTGACAGACGCGACGAAGAACGCTGTGGTAATGAGATGCTTCATCGCTAGAATTTGAAGGCTACTTCGGACGCGAGCAGGTTTTCGTCAGTGCGTTTCGCTCCCCCAAGTTCTCGCCCTTGATTGAAGCTGTATTCGCTTTTGAACAACAGATTCGGGCTGAAGCGATAGCCCACTCCCAGGCTTACTCTCCAGAGGTCCTCGGTAAGCTTCCGGAAAAAATAGGTGCCGAAGTTGCCGTCGCCCGCGAGCGGGAAGCCTTTCTCTGCATCGATCCGGCTGAACCGCGTGCCGGCATAAAACTTCCTCGAGAGGTTCTGTATGGCCTCGACGGAATAGAAATAAACATCCCGCCGGTTGTTCGCCGCCGGATCGTTGTCGCTGTAATAAAGATAGCCGCCGGACAAGCTAACATAGCCGTCGCGCCAGTGAATCTTCGCGTCGCCTTGGAAGATGTTGGACTCGAAGGCCGTTGTTTCGCTCCCGCCGATAGAGCGGACGAAGCCGTTGCCAAACCACATTTCAGAGAGCTTGTCGTTTTTCACATCCAAGGCTCCCGTACGCATCGCACTCCCGCTGACGTGAAGCCATTCCGCCGGCTCAAATCCGACGCGCAGCGTCACCGACTTGTCGTCGTTGTAATCGCGCAAGCTGGGATGGCCGCCATTCTGCACGGCGAGGACGTACTGGGCTCCCCCCATCGCGCCATACAGTTCGAAGCCCTCGTCCACGCCCCAGAAATCCATAAGCGAATTGGAGATCAGCGGGTTGTCGACCGCGTCGCGGACGAGATATTCTTCGCCGAAGGGAATATCGAAACGCCCGACGCGCAGATTGAGTTGACTGTCCTGATCCCCCCAGCTCAAGAGGTTTTCGAAGTCCAAATAAATCTCGCCAATGTTTAGCGAGTCGTTCGGATCCTGGCGCCGGTAGAGGTTTACTTCGGTGAAGAAATACACGTCCTCCCAGATGGGCGCTTCGACGAACAACTTCGCCTCGTCCACGCGCATTTCCGAGTTGGGAAACTTCCCGTTGGATCCGTGGTTGAAGTAGGCCAGTCCGCCTTCGGCGCTGAGGTTTACTTTTCCGAAGGAAGGAAGATGATTGGATCTCGAAGCGGGAGCGGCTGGGTTTTCCAGACTGTCGATGACATCGCTTTCCAGTTTGGCGGTGGATGTTTGCAGGTTTGATACTTTCTGACCGAGATTCTCGATCAACTGCTGCTGCTGTTGGACTTGCTGTTGCAGCCATTCGTTCTGCTGGCGAAGCAACTCTATCTGTTGTTTCGTATCGTCGTCCGCCGCTCGTATTCCGCCGCTTGCGCACACGAGAAATAGAACGGCGCAGATCCAACGGCAGATCGGGCGGGAGAGGATGTCGTGGTTAAAGTATTCAGCTTTCATCGATTGTATTGTTTAGTGTGGTATTGACGGTTGTTTTTCTGTTTGTCCGTGGATGGGAAAATTTCGTGAGAAGTTGTCTGCGGGATTGACGAGTTGATTATTGCGACTCCGCATTTCTCTGGTCTTTCGATATGGGCGCGCTGGCGTGCCAGTTTTCCAATGCGGCGATCAGTTCCGGAACGCGTAGGGGCTTGCTCAGGAAATCGTTCATCCCGGCGTCGTGGCACTGCTGACGATCCTCGGTCATGGCGTTGGCAGTCAGGGCAATGATATGGGCGGGTGGGAAGGCCGACGGATCACGCGACACATCAGCCTCCTGTTTGCGGATAGCGCGCGTCGCCTCAAGGCCATCCAGTTCGGGCATCTGGCAGTCCATGAAAATAACCGGGTAAGAATATTTCCGGAGAGCTTCCAACACCTCGAGACCGTTCGAGACCACGTCCGCCTTACACCCTAGCTTTTTCAGAATTCTGCGCACGACGGCCTGATTCACGTGGTTGTCCTCGGCGACTAGCACGCGACACGAGCCCAATTGAGCGAGCAATTCTGGGGACGGCCCTCCCTGATCCCTCGTATCCGAATTTCGGGTCACTTTCGGTTGCGACTCCCTGCCAAGTAGGCGGGCGATGGAGTCGAAGAGGGCTGAAGCTTTGATCGGACGGGCGATGGTCGCGTCAAAAAGCGTCTCCGGAGTATCCGCGCTGTTGAACTGGGGACCGCGTCTGGTCAACGCAATCACTTTCGTGGCCGCCGTGACCGGATCTGTACGGATCGCGCGAGCGATGTCGGCGGCGTTGGCTTCGGGTAGCAGGGTATCTAGCAGAACGAGGTCGAAGGGTTGGCCTTCGTGGGCCGCCCTTCCCAGCAAGGCCAGCGCTTCCGCGCCGTCTTCGACGCTCGTGACTCGAAACGTCCAAGAGAGAATCTGCTGCTGCAGGATTTCGCGGACGGTTGCGTTGTTCTCAATCACCAGGACGCGCATACCCGACCAACTGGTATCCGGAATTCGGGTTGCGGGAACTTCCTTGTCCGGCTTCTCAAACTGAGCGGTGAACCAGAACGTCGCACCGTGGCCTAGTTCGCTCTGCACTCCGATCTGGCCATTCATGAGCGTGATCAATTGTTTGCTGATCGTGAGGCCCAGGCCAGTCCCGCCGAACTTGCGGGTGGTCGAGCTGTCCACTTGAGTGAAGGCCTCGAACAGTATTTCCTGCAACTCGGGAGGAATGCCGATTCCGGTGTCCTGGACTTCAACGCGCACGCCGAGGTGAGTCGCGGAGGCGCTTTCCAGGTGTATCCGGACGATCACTTCGCCGTCGGCGGTGAACTTTACGGCGTTGCTGACGAGATTGGTCAACACCTGGCACAATCGGCTCGGATCACCGCGGACGACCGTCGGCGTGTCGGCCGCCGCCGTCATGGCTAGCTCGATACCTTTTCCGAGCGCGGATTCCGCCAGCATGTCCAGGACGCCCTCGAGCTCTTTAACCAAATCGAAGTCCAGATTTTCAAAAGCGAGTTTTCCGGCCTCGATCTTCGAGAAATCGAGCACGTCGTTGATGATGACCAGCAGCGCTTCGGCGCTGTTGCGGATGATCTCCGCGAATTCGTGCTGTTCGCCGTTAAGCGAGGTGTCCAGCAATAGATTCGCCATGCCGATCACGCCGTTCATGGGCGTGCGGATCTCGTGGCTCATATTTGCGAGAAACTCGCTCTTGGTGCGGTTTGCCACTTCCGCGGTTCCCATCGCAATTTTAGCGGCTTCCATCGCTCCCTGCAAGTCGTGGGTGCGTTCCTGCACGCGCTGCTCTAGGTCGTCCATCTGCACCTGCGCCTGCCGCGCCAGGTCCCACTTTTTCGTGAGCGCGTGGGCGAGCTGGAGAACTTCGACCTGGTCAAAGGGTTTCTTCAACACGAGCCAGCGGTCCGGTTCGCTCAGGGTATGCTGGATCTCCTCCCAACTCCGATCGGAATAGGCCGTGCAGATCACGACCAGCAGTTCCGGATCGACCTCCCAGAGATGGGAAATCGTCGTCAAACCATCCCATCCGGGAGGCATGCGCATATCGACGAAGGCGAGGGCGTAGGGGTGTCCGGCGGCGCATGCGTCCGTCACTTTGGCCAGGGCTTCCTCGCCTTGAAGAGCCGAGTCCACGACGAATGAGTGGTCCGTTTGCGGCGCCTGTGGCGCGGCGGTCCCAAAGAGTGCGGCGGCATCGGCGTCGAGATTGTTGGTGGCCGAATGGTCGCGGATGAGCACCCTTCGGAAATCGTCATGGATCGACGGGTTGTCGTCGACGATCAGGATGCGGCGATTGGGTTCGAGATTAGTTTTCATACAGCAATTGTACCCTTTGTGGTGGGGAGATTTAGCGTGAACGTCGCGCCGTGCCCAATGCCGTCGCTGCTGACTTTCAAGGCGCCGCCCATTTCTCCGGCGGCGAGGGCGCTTGAATGCAGGCCGAAGCCGTGCCCGGTAGGTTTCGTTGTAAAGCCGTGCTGGAAGATGTGCTCCAGGTTTTCCGGACTGATGCCGACGC
>JAJFLS010000045.1 GCA_021772595.1 Opitutales bacterium | reverse complement strand
GAACACACCTTTGTTCATGCGGTAGCGGATTTCTTGACCGCGATCTCAAAGGACCAGCCCATCTCACCCAACTTTTCCGATGGCCTGCGTGTGCTCCAGGTTTTGGAGGCGGCAAACGCATCGGCTGATTCTGGCCAGCGTGTGAACGTAATTGAAAAATCGTGACACATATACTGTTCAAGTACCTTGTAGTTGGGAAATTGATTCTATCCGCTTGCGCGCTACAGGGCGACTCGTCCCCGCCCCAGAACATACTTGTGATTCTCGCCGACGATATGGGCTGGGCGGACCTTGGACCGGCTTCGAACATAGACATGCCGCATCTCGATCAATTGGCCAAGGAAGGGGTAAGCCTGTCTCGCTTCTATGCGTCAGCGCCGATCTGTTCGCCCACGCGAGCGGCATTGCTAACCGGTCGGTATCCACATAGTGTGGGTGTGCCCCAGTTAGCTGCGCCAGAGGCGAAGCCGGGAACACCCAAACTCTCTTTGGATCATTCAGCTGTCACGATACCCGAAGTGCTCAAAGCGCGTAATTATCAATCTGTCCTGATCGGAAAGTGGCATCTTGGATTCGATTCGAACTCCTGGCCGCGCACCCATGGATTCGATGAATTTTGGGGCACCCTGGCCGGAGAATCGAACTACTACGATGTAACGGGCATTTATCACAACGAAACGCCCATCCAAATCACCGATTACTATACGGACGCGATCACCGACAAGGCCATCGATTACCTGAAGACGCATGAAGCCAACCAACCAACCTTCATGTTTCTGTCCTACACCGCGCCCCACTCGCCTATGGAAGCTCCCGCGGAACTCATCGACAAATACCGTGCGATATACGACTACGAGCCCTTTGCGATTTATGCGGCCATGGTCGAGCAACTCGACAGGGGTATCGGCCGAATTCTCAGCGTCGTTGATGACCTTGAACTCCGCGAAAATACGCTGGTCATTTTTATGTCCGATAATGGGCCATCGGCCGAACGCAAAGCCTACGGTCCCCGCGGAGCCAATATCTCTAATGGTCCCTTACGCGAATGGAAATTTTCCACCTACGAAGGCGGTATTCGCGTGCCCTTCATCGCCCGTTGGCCCGGCCGTATTCCACCTGGGCTCCAGCGTAATGAAGTCGCAGTGACGATGGATGTGCTCCCCACGATTCTCGATGCGGTGAAAATGCCTGTTCCTGAAACCATGGAAATTCATGGGAACTCATTGATACCCTTGCTGACAGGGAAGGACTATTCCAGGACGGACGCCATTCACTGGGAGACGAAACACAACATGGCGGTGATGCGAGGCGATTGGAAACTCGTGCATCAATTCTGGAAGGAGCCCGAACTCTATAACCTTAAATCTGATATATCCGAGTCGCGCGATCTTTCCGACCAGTATCCCGAAAGGGTAACGGAGATGGCCGAACTTCATTCCGCTTGGAAATCGAAGCACTACCCCTATCCAATTGCCCGAAAGACAAAGCGATCAAAATTTCAGTTTCCAGAAGCGGTCTCCAATAATGCCACAAAAAGGCCAATTTCAGACAATGAGTAGAATACCCGGAGCCGCTTTGATCTTCATTACTCCATGAAGTTGCTGATACCCACTCTGACTCTTCTAGCGATGCTGACGTCCGTAGTCGCGGCCGCTGACAAACCGATAAACATCCTGCTCATCATGGCGGATGATGTGGGTTTCGAGTGTTTCAGCAGCTATGGCAGCAAAGAGTATTCTACCCCACGATTGGACGCATTGGCGGAAGCGGGAATCCGTTTCGAAAACTGCCATTCCACGCCGGTCTGCACGCCGAGTCGCGTCAATCTCCTGTCGGGCAAGTCCAACGTTTTCAACTATGAGGACTTCGGGATCTATCCCAAAGGAGAACCCACCTTCGCCCATCACTTCAAACAATCGGGTTACGCGACCGCTATAGCCGGAAAGTGGCAACTGCTAACCGAGGAAGGAGGCACCCGTCCAAATGACGCCGGATTCGATACCTACTGCTTGTGGAATACTCCACTCACCACTCGCGAGCGATACTGGAACCCCTCCTTGGAAAAGGATGGCGCCTTAATGGACCTCCCGGATGACAGCTACGGGCCAGACGTCTGCGCGGACTTCCTTGCCGGTTTCATGAATTCCTGTGCCGAGACCGACACGCCTTTTCTCGCCTACTACCCGATGATTCTCGTTCATGACCCGTTTCTTCCCACGCCGAATAGCAAGGATCGAGACGAGACCGGCGACAAGAAGAACTTCGTCGATATGGTGAACTATATGGATACGCTCGTCGGCCGCCTCGTCGATACGCTCGAAGCCAATGGATTGCGCGATAACACGCTGATTATTTTTACCGCTGACAACGGGACCAATAAAAATATCGTATCCGAGTATAAAGGACAACCCCTCCCCGGGGGCAAAGGTTTCACGCGCGACCACGGCACCCATGTGCCCCTGATCGCCAACTGGCAGGGGCATATTCCAGCGAACCAGGTCAACCTCGACCTAGTCGCTTTTTCCGACTTCTTTCCCACCATGGTCGAAGCGACGGGCCTGCCGCCTAAAGATATAACTGACGCCGATGGCATGAGCTTTTGGCCCCAATGTCTGGGCGAGCGCGGAGATCCTAGAGAATGGATTTACGGCTACTATTTCCCACATCCCTACGCAAAAAAGTTCAATGACTCAAACAATCACCCAGAGGTGCGGTATGTGCGGGATCAACGCTACAAGCTCTACGACAATGGCGATCTTTACGATACTCAGATCGACGTCATGGAGACAAAAGCGATCGACCTTGAAAGGGCTGCTCCAGTGATGAAGCAAGCGCGACAGAAACTCCAAGCCGCGCTCGATTCCTACCCCAACAAGGGCGCTAAAATCGACCACTCCAAGGTGCGAGGCGTTTATCAGCCGAAGTAAAAAAATAACCCCATTTCTATGTCATCTCAACACACGCATCACGAAGATAATTCGGAAGATAAACTGCCAATCTCTGAAAAAGTTACCTATGGATTGGGTATCACCAACGACATTTGGGGCAATTGGCTCTACCATTCCCTGGCATGGCCTGTATTCAATATCTTCCTCGGTGTCAGTCCGGTAATCGTTAGCTCCTGCCTCATGATCAGCCGTCTCGTCGACGCGGTGACCGACCCTATCTTCGGTTGGCTGACCGACAACGCCCGCACTCGCTGGGGGCGGCGTAAACCCTTCATTCTCGTCGGCTCCATCCTCGCCGGCCTGCTCCTTCCCTGTATGTTTCTAGTGGGACGAGATTGGAGCCAAAGCCAGTACTTCTGGTTTATGGCCCTTTCCTCCTCCGTGTTGGTGATCGCTGTGAGTTGCTTCAACATGGCCTACCAAAGCCTCGGCAACGAACTGACCCCAGGCTACCACGAGCGCACGAGCGTATTCAAATTCAAAGGCATTATCCAACGCATCGTCGACCTTGGCCTCTACAGCGCTGCAGCCTTCACCACGATGAAGATCTTCATCCCCGACGGCGAGGACGAGCCGGACGTACTCTTCGGCGCCCAAGTCTACACTCTCATCGCTGGTGCCATAATGATTGGCATTGGCATTATGCTCTTCTTCAAAATCAAGGAGCGCTACTATGACAAAATCGTCGCCGCCAAGCAGCCCCCGATCAAACTTCTTGATACCTACTTCACTGCCCTCAAGGTCCAGCCCTTCCGTGCCCAGCTTCTCATGAGCTTGGCCTACGGGATGGGCAATAGCATGATCGGCGGACTCGGTTACATCCTCACCGTCTACTACGTTTGCGGCGGTAATGTTGTTGAAGGCAATTTCTGGAGCTTCAAGATGGGTTTCGTAAACTTGGCCGGCGTTTTCATCGTCATGCCTTTGGTCAACAAGTTTTCCAACCGCATCGGCAAACGCCAAGCCCTCAAGTGGGTGCTCTCCTTCGGTGTGCTGGTTTACCTATCGACCTTCTGGCTCTACACGCCTCACGCTCCCGTACTGCAGTTACTCGCCTCCGCATTACTGTCGGTCCTACACGGCTCCTTCTACATGCTTCTCAGCTCCATGGCAGTCGATGTTGTCGACTACGACGAGCTGCAATCGAGCAAACGTCGCGAAGGCACCTTTGTCGCCTGCGGCACCTGGTTCGCCAAGCTCGGCATGGCCCTCGGCGTGGGTTTGTCGGGGCTCTTGTTAGAACTTTCTGGATACGATTCCGGTCTTGGTGCGGATCAACCGGAAGGTTCACTGCTCACCTTGCGCATTCTCTTTTTCACCATACCCATCGCGGGCTTGATCATCGCCGCCATCGGCTTCTGGCGTTTCCGTCTCTCAGAATCTGAAATGCACAGCATTCGCCTCCAACTGGAAGAAAGGCGTGGAACCGTTTAAAGAGTATATTCCTCATGTCGTACTATCACACAATGAACTTCGCTGACCGTATTTGTTTTGCGCTTTCAACAATTCTCGCGTTGCAAACGGCCGCCGTGCCACGGGCCTGATCTTCTCTGCGGGTACAACTTCGCAAAAGCTCGGTTGGACGCTGGGCGGATCGGCTGCTGGATTCATGCTCGGCTTTTATGGATTTGAGGCAAATATGGAGCAGGCGCCAGATACCCTTAACGGGATCGTTTTACTGATGAGCATCATTCCCGCCTGCATCGCGTTCCTGACGGCATTTGTTACCCTTTTCTACAAGATCGATTACAAAATGGAAAAAGAGCTGGAAGAGACAATCTCCAGAAATTCAGCCGAACGAGCCGAAAAGAAACCCTGTATCGTCAAGTAGATGAAAGACAGAACCTAATTTCATCCTCAACCAATTCTAATCGCTTCGTTATTTTTCCCCAAAGAATCCTATTCAAGATTCAAGGAACGACCCTTTTTGGCTCCCCGCAATTTGCCAGATGGTCGATATTCGGCGTGTGCGCCTGACCGCCATAACATCCTAGATCACGATAGGTCATATCATCAGCAATGATGAATACAAGATTCGGTTGAGTTTGACCGACAGCGCTTAACGCCGCCACAAAAAGTGATATCAATAGATATTTCATAATTCCTCCAAAATGGGATAGCATCATCGCAACGTTTCCATCCACCTCAACTTATCTGAAAATTGATTGAAACCATGTCGCCCCGCAAGGCAGCTACGCGAGGGACTCGCGTAGATTTAATTCAAAAAAATCATAGATGCTCTCCGAGAACGACCATCACTTTGAAGAGCGCTTCGCCCAAATCGCATCGATTTCCTCTTTGGTCTTCCCAATCGTTCTAGATGAACGATATATCGCGTCCAATTCCGTTGGAAGCCCCAAATCTCCCTGCTTCTCCATCCAACCGACTAGCTTTGCTTTGAGTCGTTTGATAGTATTCTCATACTCAGGATTTCGAGCCAAATTATTCATCTCCAAAGGATCCTCCGAACAGTCGAACAATTCCAACTCCGGGCGATGCTTATAGCGGTTTACGTACTCAATCGCATGAGCGTCTCCGCCGGCCGCCGCGGCTTCCATCGATTTAAAGTAATCCTTTGGTGTCGAATTGTTTTGATACTCCGCCGTCGGATTCAGGTTCCAAACCAACCGATACCGTTCATCGCGAACGGTTCGTATTGGAAAATTGTCACTGCCATTACTAATTCCCCGAGTGGTCGCTTGAGCAAACACGTATTCCTTATGTCGAGTTGCATTACCGGTTAAAACGGGCAGAAAGCTTTTTCCATCAAGAACCTCAGCAGGTTTTCCACCTGCAGCAGAAACGAAGGTCGGAACCACATCGCAATACTCTACTAACGCATCCGTCGTCGTGTTCGCAGCAACCTTCCCAGGCCAGCGAACGATCATCGCCGATTGCAGACCATTCCCATAGCAAGTCCATTTCGCAAACGGCATCGCATTTCCCTGCTCGGAAACGACCATAACCAAGGTATTTTCACTAAGACCGTGCTTATCCAACAGCCCCAAGATCTCACCTACCTGATTGTCATAATAAGTGATTTCCGCGAGATATCGACTGAAGTTTTCCCGAACCACGGGCGTATCCACAATGTAAGGCGGAAGGATTACTTTTTCAGGCGGATACAAACTCGCATCTCCTTTGCTCCAGGGAAGGTGCGGCTCGGTCGAGCAGGCAAACAAACAGAACGGCGTTTCATCCGAAACAGAATCGCTCATCAAACGATCAATAGCCTCCAAGTCAGGATTTTTATTCGCAGCGCTATACTCGAACGGAAAAACCTCCCTGGGCGCTACATGACTTTTTCCAGACAAAGCCACACGATAATCTAGATCCTTTAAATAGTGAACAATGCTCTTCGTGCCGTCTTTCGCGAATGTATGATTTGGATATGCGCCCGATTTTACAGGATAGATTCCCGTGTAAATATTGTGTCGCGTAGGCGAGCACATCGCCGTCGCCTGAAAGCAACGTTCGAATCGCATGCCCTGAGTCGCTAAGAAATCGATGTTCGGCGTGTGAGCTTGACCGCCATAGCATCCCAAATCGCGATACGTCAGGTCATCAGCGATAATAAAAACGAAATTGGGTTTCGTTTGTGCGAACGAGCACGAAGCAAGAAGAAGTGTAAGAAACAAAGTTATCATAAGCGGTACAGCTCGAAAATTCTCGCAGAGCCACGAAAATTGCAAACCGAATCCCTGCCTAATAACAACTTCGAATGGATAAAGGTAGGGCAGGATCGCCGAGGCTGCAGCAGAACTCGGAATCATTTTGGCTCCACTGCGGCCTCGGCGATGTAGCCCTACCACTTTTAATAGCACCCCACAGCCACTGCCAACGCATATCGCTTAGCATCTTTCAGAAACTCCAACCAGATTGTTAATAGGAAATTCAATTGTTCCGATTTGATTCGGAGGGGAGGTAAAAGGTTGGTTTGCTTCGCCATCTTCACTCCGTTACGTCGCGCTATCAAGTTAGACAAGCTTGTAGTGCTCACTTTCGACGATTCGGTGAAATCCCACTGCACTGAACAGGGGTAGGCTTAGGATGTTAACTACCACCGCAGGAGGCTAGTCCAAATCCGGGATGGTCGTTAGAGCTTTGAACATCGCCTGTATCTCAGTTTGATCCGCTTCAATCGCCACAAATGAAGTGAGCTCTTCACTGCTGGTGGCGGCGCGGCGGTTTTCGGATTCGAATTTCGTGAGAGCATTCTCCACGATTTCTTTTAAGCGAAGACCACTGGCGGCCCTTATGTTGGTTCCTCTCTTCGAGATTGTTATCGAGTTGTCCCAGAGTTCATCGACGGGCTTATCGCCCAGATAGCGACCTGATCTACTGTAGCAAGGTTGCCCTTTAGAGGGCTTTTCCCCTTAGCAGTTGCGAGTCGATATATTTTTAATGCTTCTGCTTTAATCTCGCCTTCTGAATATTTTGCTAGGTCTTTGAAGTCAGAAAGGGGACGGCCGTTCGATTGCTTATCATACGCTTTCCAAGCTTTCATTATATCGCTTATTTGGCGTTCGTTTGCTAAATGGCGTAGCTTCGAAAGACAGATTCGGTAGTCTGCCTCGCTTTCTAGAGGGCCTTCCTCGGTAACAACCAACCAATCATGGGCAGTCAACCTAGACATTTCTGGAATACGGAATCGATTATTCAGCTCGAGAAATCGCCCCAATCTATCGAAGCGACCAAGCCATTCTTCAATGTAATCGGCAGGAGTCGCTTGTTCTGAATTATAAGACGAAAGCGCATACGATTCGGCGGTCTGATCTTGTTCGATAATCTCCTTAGCGGATGCAAGTTCTGTGTCCAATTTCGAGAGCCGATCAAGCAGGCTTTCAATCATTAAACGTTTCCCTGCATTGATTTCGTTTGATTCTACTAGGGAAACAATCTCGGTCTTGATATAAGCCAGACGAATCCTCAGTTGATAAAGGAATATCGTGAATACAGCGAAGATTCCGATGGCTGTAAGAAATATATATCTATTTCGATTTCTCATCGCCGATTGGGGTATCGCTTGAAGGAAGTTTGACTCGAGTAGACATCGCTTGAAAGATCGCCTCGTATAGATCTTCATTTACTTCTCCTTCTATATATGCACGCAGTTCGGAGCTGTTCTCTGGCTGATATCCCATCTCTTTTTCGAATTTTTCAAGAGCTATCGATACTGGTTGCCAAACGCTGCTGCCCGGACGCACGGGTGAACGTGAACCCCAGGGTGAACGTGAACCGCTGGGCATTCTAGGGTAGACGTAAGATTGTCCGCCCCAAATGGGGTCTGCTGGATTGGTTTCGTAGAGGACCAACCGATCGGAGAATCGAGTTTGTTGTTCGAAGTCTCCCAATTTCCCCGGCTCATAACGGTCTAATATGGCAGGATCGAATGCCTCATCAGCGTATTCATAAATCTCATGCGCATATTTTGGGAGACTTCCTCCAGATTCCTTCAAGTAGGCGTTGAATGCTTTACTCAAAGGCTGGATAGCTTTCCACTTAGCTATCGCTCTTGCCCTCGCCAACATGAGGCGATAGTCTGCTTCGGTCTCTAATTTGAATTCATCTGCGTATTTCTCCCCTACGACCTCGAGCCAATCGCTGGTTTCGAGGTGTTCTAATTCAGGAATTCGGTATTCTTCATTCGATGAGGCGAATTCGACTACGTTGGCTACTCTGGATACCCACCGCTCCATAGCGTCTTCCATCTCCTGCGCGGTGAAACCGTGAGGCCCTGGTTCTTTTGCGGATTCCCTTTGGGCGTTCAAGCTACTTAGTTCGGATTCTCTCAATGCGATTCTCGCCGCCAATTCGGAGAGCCGATTATCCAATGCGGCGCCGTCTGACGCCTGGGTTCGAAGCGCGCTTAATTCGAGATTACCGGCATCAAGTTCTTGCGATTGATAAAGAGCCGTTCCCACTGCCAGCAAGGTGATCAAAGAGGTGCATCCAAGAGCGAATTTTGTCGTATTCATAAAAGCGATCATCATTCCCCAAGCGGAACCCCCCGATGCCATTGCGATTCCCACCGGCGCTGCATTCGCGATCGATGCCGCAAGGCCTATTGGCGCAGCCATTGCGGATTGGCCCGCTATCGCGGCTGTGACGGCCATTGATGTCGAACGCACGCCTCTACTCGTCATGAATCGGCTTAGCTTTTCGAGCGCTCTGTTGACGCGCATGCGGGCAGCATTCTCGCTTAAGCTCAATCGATTTCCGATTTCGGAAAAACTGCGCTTCTCATAGAAGCGTAAGCAAATCGCAGCCCGATCTAGCTCGCGAAGCCCGCTGATCGCTTCGTCCAGAACAGGTCGAGCTTCGTCCCAGTTTACTTCCAAATCATCACAGCTGTCCTCATTCATTAGATACGCCTCCTGCTCCCTTTTGCGACGACGGATCTCTGAGCGCAGGGCATCCAAAGCAATGAATCGAGCGCTTCGGTATAGCCATCCCGATAGGGTAACCTTCTTTGATAGATTTCCTGCTTCCCGAGCGAGGGTAATGAAAACTTCCTGACTTACATCTCGAGCAAATGCCTCGTTGCCTCCCACTTGCCGATAAGCGACGGAATAGACCAAATCTAGATGCCGCTCAACAATTGCGGTGAATGCATCACTGGAATCTTGTTCACAGAACTCTCTCAGTAGTTGGCTGTCTTCCTTCATTCTTTCACTCAATAATTGCCACAACTCGCAAAACCGCACGATTTTTTTCAACCGAGCCAGTGGGGAATTCGGCGATCTAGGATTTGTTTACCAATGTGAGCGGCGCAATCGGGGACCCTGGGTGGCAGTGTTCTAATGTTAGGCCTTCGTTTGATATGAAGATTGCCCGGCCCATTCTCCAGAAGTACGGTTTCGGGGCGACCTTCTTTATCACCGAGGGGTTGATAGGAAATTAATTGTTGATAGGAAATTCAATTGTTCCGATTTGATTCGGAGGGGAGGCTAAAAGTTGATTTCGCGCTATGAAGTTAGAAAATCCGTGGTTTGGCGTGGACTACAAGGCTTTGTCGATACCTTTGGTCGAGTTCAGCGGAGGGCACTCGTCGACTTCGAAAAAATGACCTGTTGTATCTGCCTATTTGCTGCAGAATGTCTGGGGCCCACCGCTACAATGCTGTCCCGCTGGGATCTCGGATCTGGCGAGCTAGTCGGCGTAGAATACGGGTTCTTCGTCTGGCGGGATGGGATCGACCCCGTCCCAGC
>JAJFLS010000440.1 GCA_021772595.1 Opitutales bacterium | reverse complement strand
TCAGCCACGCGGATCCAACACCAAGTCTTTCGAGCACGCGAAAGAATGGAGCGAAGTAGAGGTCACGTTTAGTTCAATGACTCGTTCCGAATTGACGATTAACTGTCTCTTCGGAGGCGGGGGTAGAGCAAGAGGAACCGCCTGGTGGGACGACGTGGCCCTTCACGAAGTCGAATACGAAATCACCAACCTAGAACCGGAACTTACCGAGGGAGATGCCGCTCGTGGAAAGGAAATTTTCCTCACTCACCCGATCGCCGCCTGCAATCGTTGTCATGTCCTCGATGGAATAGGAGGACCCATCGGTCCCGCTCTTGACGGCATCGCCACCCGGAAGGGCGAAGAATATATACTGGAAAGCCTCGTAGATCCACAGGTCGCCATCGCCGAAGGATTCCTGTCCGAGGTCTCACCCATGCCTCCCATGGGTGTACTACTCAATCAGCAGGAAATGCGAGATATCATGACCTACCTGATGACCCTGAAATAATTATATAATGAAAGGTAATTCTATACAACAAATTGCGACCCAATGCGATTCAATAGTATCAAGTTTCGCATTCAATAGTATTGAATCGAAAGGTTGGGGTCTGCGTAGCGGGATTTGCATGGGCAAACCTTATATCATACAGATAAAAACTAAATTTTAAAAACCATGAAAACAACCGCTATCCTATCCCTTTTTCTGATTTTCTTAAATTCGTTTTCTACTTCTGAAAACAAATTCGAAAAAACAACCATCAAAGGGCTCGCCGATAGAGTGCGGGATTATAGAAATAAGCAAATGAATGATCCACCGCCCTACAACTGGGTAACGGGAACCTACTACACGGGGTTGGTGGCGATGTACGAAACCACTTCGGATGAGGAGTATTTGAACCAATGCTTGAAGTGGGGCAAGTCATGCAATTGGGAAATTCCCGACAAGACAGAGCAAGAGTGGGACAGTGAATTTTATTCGCTCGTCTGTGGACAGATCTGGTATGCCTGTTATCAGGCAGTACGCGATGAATCCATGTTATCGCCGACATTCGGCTATATGGAAAATCCAAATAGGCCAAATCCCATCTCCGCTCCATCCGAATGGTATTTGGAAAACTGCGGATTGCGGTTTGTTGACGGTCTCTTCACTTCACCCCCCTTGTTTGCGATGTTGTACCAGCTTACCGGGGAGGAGAAATACGTCCGCTGGATGGATGCTTGTTTCTGGGATACCTCCGAACCCCTGTATGATGAGGAAGAGGGGCTGTTTTATCGGGACGTTACTTACAGAAAAGGGTATCACAATAATTTCAAAGATGGATCCGATCCGGCCTCTGACAGAATCAAAAGCTCCCATGAGAAACAAACTTCAAGGAATGGAAAGAAAGTGTTCTGGTCACGTGGAAATGGATGGGTTTTTGGTGGGCTGGTTAGGATTCTCACATACCTGCCAAAGGATCATTCTAGTCACGAACGATATAAGGCATTATATGTGCAAATGGCTAGTACCTTGAAAGCTTGCCAGCAAGCAGATGGGTTTTGGAGACCGAACCTTGCGGATCCGTTGGATTATGATATGAACGAAAGCAGTGGAACGGCCTTTTTTACTTACGGAATCGCGTGGGGCATCAACAACGGTATCCTTCCAGGTGAAAATTATCTTCCGATCGTAAGGAAGGGCTGGTCTAGCCTCGTTTCTGTTGTCGATGATAAAGGTAAGGTGCAGTGGGGACAACGCCCCAACACCGAGCCCGCTCCGGTTGTTCAAGAAGATTCAACGACATATGGCTCAGGTCTCTTTTTGCTTGCTGCGAGTGAAGTCTACAAACTGGAGATAAAATAGTAATCAAAGATATTTTAGCATGATGTACCGAAAACTTAGCCTGATAGGGCTCTTTCTTAGTCTCATCTCACAATTTTCCATTGGAGGAGACAGACCCAACATTCTCTTGATCATGGCGGATGACCTTGGATTTTCAGATTTAGGTTGCTACGGAGGTGAAATAGCGACGCCCAATCTCGACTCCGTCGCTGAAAGTGGACTTCGCTATACTCAGTTTTATAATACGGCTCGATGCTGGCCGACGCGCGCCTCATTGCTCACCGGATTTTATGCGCAGCAAGTTCGACGCGATAGCATCCCTGGTGCGGTGTCAATCAACCAGGGAACAAGGCCCGACTGGGCTCCGCTTCTGCCTCGGTATTTGCAACCAGCTGGCTATCGCTCTTATCATTCGGGGAAGTGGCATATCGATGGCTTGCCTATAGAGGAGGGATTTGATCGCTCCTACTACCTACAAGATCAGGACCGTTTTTTTACTCCCAGTAAACACCGGAAGGATGATGTTCCGTTACCTGTAGTGAAAAAACAAGACGGTTACTACAGCACGATAACACTCGCCGATCATGCTATAGAAGTCCTCGACGAGCATAAAACCAAACATAGCGAACAGCCCTTTTTCCACTACCTGGCCTTTACCGCACCCCACTTCCCGCTCCATGCGCTGCCGGAGGATATCGCGAAGTATCAGGAACTCTACCAGGTCGGATGGGATGTCATTCGAGAAAAACGATGGGAAAAGATTCGCGAACTGGGACTCCCTGTGGGGGATAAACTCTCGGAGGTGGAACGCGAAATCGGCCCTCCCTACCACCGTCCCGAACCTTTCGAAATTCTGGGATCAGGGGAAGTAAACAAACCGGTCCCGTGGGATTCACTAACCGATCAACAAAAGAAATTTCAAACCAGCAAAATGGCGATTCACGCCGCAATGATCCATCGAATGGACATTGAGATAGGCCGGGTTTTTGACCAAATCAAAAAAATGGGGCAGTGGGAAAATACTCTCGTCATGTTCCTGTCTGACAATGGCGCTTCGGCCGAGATCATGGTCCGCGGCGATGGACACGATCCGGCCGCCTCGCCAGGTTCCGCAGCGACTTACCTCTGTCTTGGCCCTGGTTGGTCGACAGCGTGTAACACTCCCTTTCGCCGCCACAAAACCTGGACCCACGAAGGCGGAATATCGACTCCAATGATCATCTCCTGGCCTAAAGGTATTTCTTCTCGCGGAGAGGTGCGAACAACTCCAGGGCACGTCATCGATGTCGTGCCTACTATCCTGGATATCACCGGAGCGAACGACGTTGCTACCAATGGCCCTGATTCTCCGGGAAAAAGTCTCGTCGCCACTTTTACTGAGAATTCCATAGTCGAGAGAAGCCATCTCTGGTGGTTTCACGATGGACACAAAGCCGTCATGAAAGACGGATGGAAAGCGGTAGCTGCCAACGGAGGCAAATGGGATCTCTATGATCTTCGCGCCAATCGCGCTGAGGCCATTGACCTTTCGGGCGAAGAACCCGAAAAGGTCATTGAACTAGTCAAGATTTGGGATGATCAACTCGCCGAATTTAAAGACCTGGCCCTTTCTTCGATGTCAGAAGAAGAGGCCGAAGCCCAAAGAGAAGCAATGGCTCGAGGTCGAAGAAATAGTTCCGCTCAAAGAGATGCTCTACCCCCAAAGAAGCAGTCGCTGTTCAATTCACAAAGCTTCGAAATTAAGGGGCATCCAGCATTTGTGATGAACCCGGAGAATCCCGCTCCCGGCAAGCCGTGGATTTTCTATGGACCCACTCTCCCTGGCAATCCCGACCGTGCCGAGAGCTGGATGCATCAGCAATTCTTGAAAGCCGGTATCGCAATCGCCGGAGTCGATGTTGGTGAAGCTTACGGAAGCCCTGTGGCACTCCCTGTATTCGACAATCTATACACGAAAATGCAGGAACTCGGTTTTGCCAAAAAGCCGATCCTACTGGGGAGAAGCCGTGGAGGGCTTTGGGTAAGTAGTTGGGCGGTAAAAAATCCACAGCTCGTCACCGCGATCGCAGGTATTTATCCCGTGTACGACGTATCGACCTACCCCGGCTTGAAACGAGCCGCGTCGGCCTATGAAATGACGGCTGAGGAGCTGGAGACGAGATTGCCGGAAGTGAACCCTATCGAGAAAGCTTCTATTCTGGCGAAGCATAAAATACCGGTTTTCATTATCCACGGCGAAGAAGATGCGGTAGTTCCGCTCGCAGAAAACTCCGGTCGTCTCGAACAAATCTATAGGCAAAACCAGGCTGGAGATTTCATCACCCTCGAACGAATCAAAGATCAGGGGCATAGTTTTTGGCCTGGCTATTTCAATAGCCAGGAACTGGTCGATTTCGTCATCAAGCAGACACTAGCTAACATTAAACAAGAACAATGAAGAACCCGAAGTTCTATATATTAACGGCACTATATTTCTCTATGGTCGCTATAAGCGCTGAGCAAAATAAGCCAAATATCATTATTTTATTTGCTGATGATTTGGGCTATGGAGAACTTGGTTGTCAGGGGAATGATGAAATCCCTACACCGCATATTGACTCAATTGCTAAAAATGGCGTGCGCTTCACCAATGGTTATGTGACTGCACCTGTCTGTGCCCCATCGCGAGCCGGCTTCATGAGCGGACGTCATCAATCCCGTTTTGGCTGGAATATAAATGTCATGCCACACACGATACCGCATTCTGAATTTGGTATTCCTTCTTCTGAAACAACTATTGGCGAACGCATGAAAGATGCAGGCTATCGCACAGGCTTAATTGGTAAATGGCATCTTGGTTCACGTAAGGATTTCAATCCGGTCCATCACGGCTTTGATTACTTCTTTGGTTTCGCCCATGAAGGCCGTTACTTTGCGCGCCCGCCTTATAATGGCGTCACAACCCTGCTCCGAAAAGATCCACTGCCGAAAGGCGCTAAAAATTTTCAGCATTTCCTGCCAGAGAGGAAACTGATCTATCACGACCTCCTTCGCAATGAACCGCTATATGACCTCAATAACCCGATGCTTCGCGGTGAAGAAATTGTTGAAGAAAAGCGGTACCTGACAGACGCCTTTACCGACGAAGCCGTTCAGTTTATCGATCGTGAAAAGAACAAGCCCTTCTTTCTCTTCTTATCCTACAATGCCGTTCACAGCCCACTACAGGGTGCCGATGCGTATATGAAAAAGATGAATCACATCGATGATATTCACCGTCGTATTTTTGCTGCCATGCTCTCAAACCTGGACGATAGCGTCGGTTCTGTTTTAGCTAAATTAAAAGAAGAAAAACTCGAAGAGAACACCCTGGTCTTTTTCCTCAGTGACAACGGCGGCCCTACGAAAGAATTAACCTCAAGCAACAGCCCTTTGAAGGGCTTTAAAGGACAGTTTCTTGAAGGCGGCATTCGCGTGCCGTTTCTGGCTCAGTGGAAAGGAACTATTCCAGCGGGACAGACTTATAAACACCCGGTGATGTCATTGGATATTTACGCCAGTGCCGCTGCTCAGGCAGGTCTAAGATTGACTCCAAAAGAAACCGACGGAGTGGACTTGGTGCCATTTCTAAAAGAAGAAAAGACAGATGTCCCTCATAAGCAGTTATTCTGGGATTTCAAAACAGACGGCGCTTTCCGTGAAGGTGATTGGAAGATCGTCAAATTTAGAAACAAATGGTATCTCTATAATTTAGCTAAAGACATTTCTGAAGAGAATGATCTTTCAACAGAAGAGCCTGAGAAATTTAAAGACTTATTGGCCAAATGGACTGCACTAAGAGAAACAATGCCTGTTTATAAACCAATTAATATAACGAAAAAGAAATGAAAAGCACACAATCCTCCC
>JAJFLS010000439.1 GCA_021772595.1 Opitutales bacterium | reverse complement strand
CCCACGGCGATGCACGAGCGCGCTGTGAGTGACGCTTTCGACGTCGGGCTCCACGTGTTGTGCGAAAAGCCGCCCGCCGTAAACGCGAGTGAGATGTCGAAGATCGTTTCGGCTGCGGGATTTTGCGGCAAAACCTACATGTGGGCGCGGCAGCAGCGCTTTTCTCCGGAACTTCAAAAAGCCCGCAACCTCGTCGCAGAAGGCACATTGGGTGACATCTATCGCGGCGAAGGCGCGTGGCAATGGGGCTGGTGGCCGTTTGGCGACGACGACTGGCGCGGAAGCGTCGAACAGGGAGGCGGAGCGCTTCTAGACATCGCCATACACACCATCGATTCTCTCTGGTACGCAATGGGATGCCCAGATCCCGTCGAAGCCACGGCCTCGCGTCACAACCTGTTTATCAAAGAGCGGGTTCCCGATGCGTTCGACGCGGCCGAGGATTCCGTTTTCGGCATGGTGCGCTTCAAGGACGGAGCGAGCCTGAGTTTCTCCAACATGTTCTTTGGCCACATCGACGCGGAGCCATTCCGCTGGGACGCGCCCGTCGGAAACGCGCTGAAGGTTTTCGGCGCCAAAGGCTCCGTCGATATGGTTAAAGGCGAGAAAATCGAAGCCCGACAACCGGACCTGAAAGTCGAATCCTATGCCGAGCCCGTCGTCGAAGACGATCTTTTCGTCGCCCAAGCACAGGAATTCGTCGACGCTGTACGCGAAGGACGGGAGCCACAAAACAGCGGCAAGCAAGGTCTCACGCTCATGAAGATACTCGACGCCCTCGCCGAATCCGCTAAAGAGAAACGAGCCGTACCCATAAAATCCACACGCTCGCTCGAAGATCTCTTTGGTGGGTTGTGAAAAGGTAGGGACAGACTGCCAGGCGGTCCGCGTCGATTGATCGGCAACGCTGCAGGCAGGGACGTCGTTGCCCTACCTCTAATCCAGCGCGAACAGCTCTATCAGCCCGACACCGGTCGCTCCGTCCACTCCGGAAAGCTGGAAGGTGTAGAGCCCGGGATTGAGCGTTACCAGCAGCGCGGCGTCTTTCGAGCCGGTGTCGAAGACGTTGCCGGCAAAATTCGTCATCGCGTCGGTGATCTCCTGGACATCGTTGCCCGTCTCCCAATCGTCGTTGGTCACCAGTAGCTGCGACTGCGGCGCTTCTCCAGGCGGAAGAATCAGCCGGAACAGCTTCAGTTCGGGGTCGGTCAGGAAGCCCGGCACGCCGAACTGCTCTAGCCGCGGGCCAGCGCCGCGCACGAGGAAAGTCCTCGCGGTGGTCCCGGATATCACAAGCCCCGGGATCATAATGTCTCCGCCAGTACCGACGAAGCCCCGGTTCGAAAGGTTGGCCAGCTTCGAAGTCGCCGCGTCGTTGATCGTCAGCGACGCTCCTGCAGAAGTGACTGTCCCGGCGGTATTGGTAAGCTCAACGCTGTACACTCCTTCGTCGGACGCACCGGCATCGCTTATCGCGAGTGTCGGGCCGGTTTCTCCAGGCAAGGCAACATCGTCTTTGAGCCATTGGATCGTGTCGACACCGTTGATCGCCTCGAAGAAGAACTGGGCTCGTCCGGCCGTCGAAACCACCGTCGAAAGTGGATCGCGAAGCACCTCGGGAGGGATTGCGGCTACGTTTATCTGAATATCTAAGAATGAATTATTTGCGGAATCCCCTTGAAGGTTAGGGTCGCTGAACGGTTTAGCATTAATCACAAAAAGGAATCCCAATGGGTCTGTTTCCGTAGGGATACCGCTTATCTGAATAAATCGCCCATTTATTGTACGAACTTGGCGTTCGATTCCCCCTGCAAGCGACTCCCCGGGTATTTCGCTGGTCATAGTCAGTCCCGGAGGAATTCGGCCGTCAATTTGCCATGATTCCACTGCTGTTTGGCCAGGGGGCACATGGATAAATGTGAAATCGAGCTGGAATTCTTCGCCCACTTCGGACTGAAATGGGCCGTTTGACGAAGGATTCGTCGAGAACGATCCTGAGCTCCCAGTCTGAGCATGGAGAGTTCCCAAAGAAGCTACCGTCCAAGTCGCCGCTTGGATAATTCGAGCTACAGGCTGGCTAAGCGTTTTTTCGAACACCGCTAAGACTCGGATAACGGGCGAACGCTGCAGGAGCATCGCCAATGTCAAGATCGCAAATTGGGCGCGGGCGGAGCTGAATTTTAGCCAGATTAGTTTCATTGTTTTGATTTGGCCATTCGACTGGCCTGAGGAGAATTAAAGGGAATCTGTAGTATTGAGCAATCTTCACCAGCCTGGAATGTGGGGAATAAGGCGGTTTGGTAGGGACCGACTGCCAGGCAGTCCGTATTGCTGCTCAACCAACGCGGCACGCCGGGACTTCTACCTTTAGTCTAAAGCGAACAGCTCGATCAGCCCCACGCCGGTGGCGTCATTCACGCCGGATAGCTGGAAGGTGTAGAGGCCGGGGTTGAGCGTAACCAGTAACGCCGCGTCCTTCGAGCCGGTGTCGAAAACGTTGCCCGCGAAATTGGTCATAGCATCGGTGATTTCCTGGACGTCGTTGCCCGTCTCCCAGTCGTCATTAGTCACTAGCAGCTGCGACTGCGGAGCCTCTCCAGGCGGAAGGATCAGTCGAAACAGAGCCAGCTCCGGATCCGCTAGGAAGCCCGGCACGCCGAACTGCTCTAGCCGCGGGCCAGCGCCGCGCACGAGGAAAGTCCTCGCGGTTGTCCCCGAGATAACCAGTCCCGGAATCATGATGTCGCCGCCAGTCCCGACGAAGCCTCGGTTCGATAGGTTGGCTAGTTTCGAAGTCGCCGCGTCGTTGATCGTTAGGGATGCCGCGCCGGAAGTCACCGTACCGGCCGTATTGGTCAGCTCCACCTTATAGTCGCTCTCGTCGGCTACGCTTGCACTCGGTATCACAAGCGTCGATCCCGTCTCTCCGGACAAGGGCACGTCATCCTTAATCCATTGGATCGAAGCCACATTCGCACTGGCCTCGAAGAAAAATTGAGCTCTGCTGCCCGTCGCCACCACTGACGGTTGCGGATCGCGAAGCACCTCAGGCGGGATATCCGCGACAAGTATTCTGATCGTTTCCCCACCTGTTGTGTCGCCGCCCAAGTTCTGCCGGTCGAAGGGCTGGACTGTGACGTCGAACGTTCCCGCCTGAGTCGGGGTTCCAGTGATAGTTCCAGTGCGGCTGTTCAAGGTATCTCCGTCCAAACTGGGGACTGAGAGCCCCGGAGGAATTGTACCGGTGATTTGCCAAGAAGCCGCGTTTTCCGGTGTACCCGTTATCGCGAAGGCAAGACTGAACTCCTCTCCCACTGTAGCATTGGCAGGAGACGCGGGTACGATATTAAATTGAGTCGCCCCGGATTGGGCGTGAAGACTGCCCAATGAAGCTGCCGTGATCGTAATCGCTTGAATGGCTTTCGTGATCGGAGCGGTCGCCGCCTTCTCGAATTGCAACGCGTATTTTATAACCGGAGTTCGCTGCAAAATAACGAGCAGCACGAAGACGCTCATTTGCGCCCGGGCGAGTTTAAGCTGAAGCCACATTAAGTTCATGGTTGTTGATTGGTTTTTAGTTTGGGAAAAAGATTCTCTCTAGTTGCAGCCGCAGCCACCGCCACCGACGCCTTCGCCGCCAGTGGTCGCTTCGCGAGAAAACTGTATGTGAGAGGTCATTACGCTCGCTAGCTCGTCACGATCGGAGCGCATCGTGTAATCGGCCAAGTTGCCCTTCTGGTAGGGCTCGACTGTCGAGCAGCCGCCTAGCGCAAGTGCAGCAACTCCCGCGATGATGAGCGTTGAGATAAGTCGTTTCATTCGTTCAGGAGCGTTTGAATTTGCTGGGTAAGGCTTTCGACAGACTTTTTGCCATGCCAGCCCGTGTGGGCGAAACGCACGACTCCATTCTGATCGATTAGATAGGAAGACGGCATCGCTTGGATGTCAGCCGACTTCGCCATCAACTCTTTTGCGTCGTGAGCAATGGAGAAGCTCGGTTTCTGTTTGGCGAGAAAGCGATCCATTTGTTTCGCGTTTTGATCCACGCTCACCGCAAGGATTTGAAAGCCGGCGTCCTTGTATTCCTGGTACAGTTTTTCCATCTCCGGGAACGCCGCCTTGCACGGAGCGCACCAGGACGCCCAAAAATCGACAAGGGTCACCTTTCCCTCAAGCGGTACGACTTCGCCCTCTAGCGAGAATTCGTCCAGAGGCGGCAACTTCGTGTCGGGCTCCCAAGCATTGGCGTTAACCGCAAACGCAAGCAGCACGAGCGGCATTAGAGTAAATTTATTTCTCAACAACATTTTCATAGAACTTGGATGTTTGTTGTATTCCTGAATTCATTACGATGCATCCTTCGGCGCCGAATGTTCCTTCGACGAGTTTCAATCCTTCGTCTTCCCCCAGCACGAAGACTGCGGTAGATAAGACACCCGCTTCGAGGCAGGAGTTCGCGGTAATCGTCACCGCGAGGATTCCGTTAACCACCGGCTTCCCGGCGCGCGGATCGAGGATGTGGCCGTAGCGCTGGCCGTCCTGTTCGAAGAAACGACGGTAGTCGCCCGAGGTCGCGATCCCCATATCGATGGCGGCCACGCTCCCCCAGGACTGCCCGGGAATCTCCGGGTTTTCGAGACCGACATGCCAGGCAGGCGAATCGGGCGGCGTACCCAAGGCGTGGATATCCCTTCCGAAATCAACTAGGCAAGCGCCGATGCGATGCCCCACGGCAATCGCGGCGACCTTGTCGACCGCGTACTCCTTTCCGAAGCCTCCGAGGTCCAACGCCATTCCAGCACGCGGTAGAAAAACCGAACCCGGCTTTCGCTCGACCTTGTCCCAGCCGATGAGCTCCATCGTCTCCGCAATCGCCGACGCCGAGGGCAGCGATGTGTGCTCCTTCCGGTAATCCCAGAGTTTGATGAGCGGCAGCATCGTCGGGTCGAGCACCTTTTGGGTCATAAAATAAAGGTCGTCGCAGATCGCGAAGATCGACTCGACCTCGGGATCGATTTCCGTCCAGCGAACTCCCGCGGCGCGATTGATCTCGCTGATGAGGCTGTCGTCGCGGAATCGTGAATACTTACCTTCGAAACTGGCGACCCACTGCACGGCCTCGCGCGCGAATCCAGCGGCGTACTCGTTGCTTGTCGCCACGAACTGGACACGGCAATTGGTCCCGAGCGCTTTGAACTGAAGATCGTACAAGCCGCGCTTCGAATCGAATTTGACCCGAGCGTCGATTTTGACGGGAGCTGGCTTTTTCTCTAAAACCATACGGTGCCTCCAATCGTGACCACGTCCGCATCCGGAAACGCGGACTCCGGGGTTTCGTCGTTGCTCTCCATTTCGTAGCGCTCGTAAGCCGCGTCGAGGCTGTAGCGTTCGCTGATTTTGTAAACCGCTTTGAGCCCGTAGCTGTGGGTCTCGAATTTCGCCAATCGGTAGTCCGCCGAGAAATTGGGCGGGCGGCCGATAACGGCCATACTTGGATCGATGGACGTGCCGCTCAAATCGAGGGTGTAGAAATCCGCCGCGTTTTGGGTGTAGTACCGGTACTTGGGCCGAATGATGAGATTTTCGCCGATCTTCTGGTACCACTCTAGATCGAAGGTGCTGCTCTCAATGCCCCAAGTGTCATTGAAATAGCGGTAGTCGAAATCCAGGCTTCCTCCGATTCCATCGAAAAAGCGTCTCACATTGAAAAACCAGATGCGGCGGGTTCGATCCTCCGGACGGTTTTCGGGAAAGGTGAGCGGGAAGAATATATCCGGCAGCACTTCGGTGTTCTTGCGAATGATCTTGTACGGGTCACTCAGAAATCCGCTGTAGTCGCCGTAGGTGAAATTCAAGGCGACGATGGTGTTGGGATCGAGCACTTGGCTGATGCCGACGAAATAGTCGTAGCTCTCCTTCCCTCGGTTCTCGTCGAAAAAGGTGGGGCGGACGTCGTCGTCGATAAACGAGATGCCGTAGCTCACGCCTGTGTTGCGCTTGTTGACCTCCGAGGTTTGGGAGAAGGAATAGCCGCGCGAAAGGAAGTCGGCTTCCGAGCTGTATGAGTACTGGAAAGTCGATTTGTGGATGCCGCGCGTCCAGTCGAGATCGATGACTCCCGCCTCGCGGATGTCCACTAGGTTCGAAAGAGGGACATTGACCCCGTCGTCTGCCGGAACGCCGTTCGGAGTGGCGCCCGAAATGGCGTCGTGCACACCGTGACCCTTGAGCGTGATCTGCTCGCTCACCTTTTTCTCGAATCCCATGTAGCGGGAGATCACTCGGATGCGATCGTTGTCCTCGCTGTAGTCCTGCCACTTCACCGACACGTGGTCCTCCGCGCTGACAAGCTTCGGCGACACGAGATAGAAATACACCACGAGAGTGGCTACCCGCGCTGTCTGCAGTGAAGGAAAACGAATCATTAGACTCATAAAGAGGCTTGTGAAGTGAGGGGTTAGAGCTCCCGGTTAATACGCAACCAAACGCATCACTGGTTTCAATAATTGCAGCCGGCCGGCATTAGGGTGGTTCTGTCTCGATTCTCGATTGATAGACGTATGCGTTTGATGCCTAGTAGATGCGATTAGATTGCTTTCGGTTACGCGCGATTTACGAATCTGTGACCGAGAGGGATTGCGTTAACCACGCCTGCACATCGGCATCAACTTAAGTGATTTACGAGTGTAGGAGCCTGCTTGCAGGCGATTTCTCTGTCCCTCGCCCAGGTAAACTGATCGCCTGCAAGCAGGCTCCTACACTCGGCTAGCTCGGATTGTAGTACAGGCATCTTGCCTGTGAAGAGACAGGCTGGAAGCCTGCACTACTTTTCGTAATGCAGCGCTAGAGGGCACCCCTAGAATGGCGATTCTTCCAAATCGTCGAGATTTCCGCCGCCCGAGCTGGATTCTTCGGTCACCTTGGCGAGATTGCTATCCACTTCGCCCTCACCGTGCTCGATGCGCCACGCCTGGAGATTCACGTAGAAGCGGCCCTTGTACTCGTTGCCACGGATGTTGAAGCTGACTTTGACGCGATCGCCGGTGCGGACTTTTTCGACGAGCTCGATTTTCTCTTTCGTGCATTCGAATTTCACGTCCTGAGGAAATTTCTCGTCCGAGGTGATAACGAATTCGCGTTTCTGAAATCCGCTCCCGAACGTCTGAGTGTCTTCGATCAACTTTACCGTGCCTTCCATTTCGTACATGACGGGAGAGCATGGACACCCCGACTGGGATGTTAAGCAAAAAGTCGCGCTAACTAGGCTAGACCTTGAACATTTTTCCTAGGAGCGGGTTTACCCCGCGATTATAGCCGTTTTCCGTATGATCGAGTATTAAATATCGCGGGATAAATCCGCTCCTACATTTTGACCAAAGCGATGGTGGGAAAGCTTCGTTTTCCGCTCAATTGATCGATTCTCGAAGAGCGGCAAGCCTTCCGCTGCTATAAAAACCGTCATCGGAATCCAAATACCCGCGGACTTTCTCGACATCGACCAGCGACCAGCTTTGCAGAGCTTGGTACAACACCGTCTCCCGATCCAAGGCCGCCACGCCATAGGCGAGCTCCGCGTAGCGGATCGAGCTTTCGAAATCGTCGTGGCCAATCTCGAACAGCGAATCGTTATAGGCTGTGTATTTCGATGGAACAGACTCGATCGCAGACAGCCACTCTATGGAAGAAATCGAATCTCGCCGGGCGAGCAATCGAGCGCTTTCGGATGCTACAGTATCGCGCTTGTGGGAGCTAATCAAACCGGCGTGAAACGCTGCTAACTCTCCATGCACTTCGTTGAGTAAAAGATTCTTCGCGATGAATTGTGCGCCGCGGTTAGAGACTTGCTCCTCATTCGCCAAGGTCCACGCCATGGCGCCTCTCGAATCCCGCTGAGCCCACTCGTCCACGATAGCGTCCATGATCGCGGAATCGACGAGCGCGTCGCTTTCGAAATCCAATCGGCTAAGCGCTTGTTCTGGATTTGCGGATACAACGCGATCAGCGATCAAATCCGCCAAGGCCAGTCGGAGCTCCGGCTCCACCGCAGTCGTCGCCAAGGTCGCCGCGAGCTGGAAATCTCGATGATCGACGAGCACTACGTCGAGCGCTTCGTGAAACATCCGGTTCTGCAGCCGCCGGTCGATGAATTTTCCGTCGGCATCCACCCATGCGGAATCGATCCAGTCCCACGCGGAGACCGCGTCGTACTTGGCCCAGCCATTCGTCAAGGCCGTAGCCAGGCGTTGCTTTTCCGCGGGCGAAAGAGCGTATAGCAACTGCACGGCGAGCCCCGGGTCCTGCATCGCGACCGCTTCCAAAGCAAGTCCCGCAGCCTCGAACGCCCTGCGGTCCTCGAGGTCGAAAGAAAGCGCTTCGATGTAGAAATCCTCTAGCTCCGCAATATCCAATGCGCCGAGCTTTTTCTTGAGCGCAAACGCGCCCGCTTCCGCCTTCGAATCCAGAAACGAAGAGACTAGCGACTCCATGACCGGCAGCGGCTTCGTCGCATCGCTCTCGATCGGACGAATATCTTCCGCTGTCGCGCCCGGGGCTTTGGCAAGCGCGAGCGAATCGGCGGCCGCAAAGGAATCCGCCCAGCGAGCGAGCTGGAACCCGACCGCTGAAATGGCGGCAAACGCGGCGAATATCTTCAGGAGATTGAACATGGGCCTACCTCCGCACGCGCCATCGTTTAACGGGCGCTATCGGGATCGATGTGCTTGAGGAATTTGAACAAATCGCTGCTGGTGGAGAGAATCAATGTCGTATCCTCTCCGAGCATCTTCTCGTAGGTTTCGAGGGTCTTGATAAACTCGTAG
>JAJFLS010000438.1 GCA_021772595.1 Opitutales bacterium | reverse complement strand
GCTTGTCACGGCGTATCCCGCTTGCGAGTGAAGACGGAAGCGGAAACCTATTTTCTGAAGCAGGAAGGAACTAGCGAGCGTAGAGAGCGATGACAAAAACCTCATTGATCGCCTGCAAGCAGGCTCCTACAATTTTTACTACTCAGAGGTTTCTTCGACTGTGCGGAGTTGGACGCTGTCGATGACGCGGTCGCTGGCTAGGATGTCGGAGACGAGGACGATCTTGTCGCCTTGCTTCAAGTAGCCTCGCTCGAGAAGAATTTTCATGGCGCGAGCGACGGTGGCTTGGGGCTCCGTGCAGAAAATCATTTGGAAGGGAACGACGCCGTGATAGAGCCGTAGTTGGCGAACGGTTTCAGTGGAGTTGGTAAACGAGAAGATGGGAGAGGTGCGTGGTCGTTGAGCGGATACACCGCGGGCCATCGATCCGCTGCGGGTGAAGCAGAGGATGGCGACCGCGTCGAGCTCGTTGGCCATGATGACTGCGGAGTGCTGGATGCGGGCTTTATCTGTAGTGAGTTCGAGTCCTTTGGCGAACGTGAACTTCTTGCCCTCTTGATCGATCGCTTTGGAAATCTTGGTTAGGGCCTCGACGCATTCGATTGGGTATTTGCCGACGGTGGTTTCACCGGAGAGCATCACGCAGTCGGCTTCTTCTTCAATGGCGATGGCGACGTCGGAAACTTCGGCCCGGGTCGGGATTGGGTTGGTGATCATCGACTCGAGCATGTGGGTGGCGATGATGACCGGTTTGCCCGCTTCGAGACAGGTTCTGACGGCGTTGTGCTGGATGATTGGCAGCGTCTCGAATGGGCATTCGATCCCGAGATCGCCGCGCGCGACCATTAGCCCATCGGCCTCTTGGACGATGCTGTGCAGGTTCGAGATCGCGGATTGGTCTTCGATCTTGGCGATGATCCGGCATTCGGCGCCGTCGTTTTCGTCGAGAAACGCGCGCAGGACTTTCAAGTCGTTTTCCTCGCGCACGAAGGAGAGGGCGAAGAGATCCGCTCCTTCTTCGATGCCGACGAGCGTGTCGGCCTTGTCCTTGTCGGTCAGAGCGGGAAGGTTCACTTTGACGCCGGGAAGATTAATATGGCGGCGACTGGTAAGCTCGCCCCCGATGACGACTTTGCAGCGGATGCGGGTCGCGTCTTTTTCGAGGACTTCGAGGCGCAAGAGACCATTGTCGACCAGGACAGTGCTGCCGACTTCGATGTCGTTGATCAGATTCGGGTAGTTGACATCGATCGAGCGGATTCCTTCGGAGCTTTCGGTGTCAGGTTTGACGGTGAAATCGAATATCTCGTCAGGTTCGAGCTTGAGCGGCTGATCGACATCTCCGGTGCGGATTTCCGGGCCTTTGACGTCCAGCATGATCGAGATAGGGCGCTCAACTTTGGCACCGATTTTGTGGATACGCTGGCAGACGGTTCTCACGTAGTCGTGATTGGCGTGGGCCATATTGATGCGGCAGATGTCGACGAAATGTTCGGACATCAGCTTCTCGAGCATATCTTCACTGTCTGTCGATGGGCCGATGGTGAAAATGATTTTGGTGCGGCGCGCTCTTCTGATTGGGTTTGGGTCCATGGTTTTTGGAAGTGGTTCTGTCGATGGGGATTGTCGCCTCTTTGGCAAACGTCGAGGCGGAGGTTTCTACGGTAGTTTTGTGCGGTATTCGTTTTTCGCAAGCTTGCAGGGGGATGGGGAGACGGAGAGATGGGGAGACGGAGAGACGGGGTGACTGGGGGATTGGGAGTGTTCGAATGTAGGAGCCTGCTTGCAGGCGATCGGTTTTCAGAATTGAGAGTATTGCCTGCAAGCAGGCTCCTACATTTGGGGATTTGCACACAGGATTCCCGGTGTAGATCTCTTCTATGGGTAGCGGCTAATCTCCGAGCGGCCACAGAACGATGCAATCGTTCTGATTCGAGAAGTAACGTGGCCGCCCGGAAGTCGGTCGCTACCTTCGAATTCCGCTCTGCTTAATCATCCGTCTATACTGCTTGGAGCGCGGAGCCTTCGCCGGCTTCGATGGTGTCGATGCGGTAGCTTGAGCGTTCGCGGAGGCCGGAGAAGACGTCCTGGATGGCGTCGGAGCTGTTGCAGTCGCGGCTGAGGTGGGCGAGGAAGACTTGGCTCCAATTCGGGCTCTCGATCGATTCGAGAAGGTCGCAGGCGGCTCGGTTCGAAAGATGGCCGTGACGGCCGCTGATGCGTTGCTTGATCGACCAGGGGCGTTTCTCGTCGCGTTCGAGCAAATGCGGGCAGTAGTTCGCTTCGACGATTAGCGTATCGACATCCCGGATGCGCTCGCCGAGGTGGCTGGGGACGAAACCGAGGTCGGTCAGCCAGGCCAGTCGCTTGATCGGCGAAAACAGATCGTCGCTGCGGCCGCTGGTGAACTTGAAGCCGACCGGATCGTGAGCGTCGTGGGGGAGGGCGAAGCTTTCGATGGTGAGGTCGCGAAACTCGAACGTGGAGCCGGTATTGAAGATCTTCCAGGCCGGCTTGTTTTTCAATTTCGGCTGCAGCGCCTTGGCGGTCATCAGGTTCGCGTAGACGGCCGGGTTGTATTTCTTGGCGAAGGTGGAGATGCCGGCGGTGTGGTCGCTGTGCTCGTGGGTGATGAAGATAGCGTCGATTTCCTCGGGTTTGACTTGGCGCTCTTCGAGCATGCCGCAGAGCCGCTTGCAGCTAAAGCCGGCGTCGACCAGGACTTTGCAGTTTTCGGTGATGAGCAACCCGCTATTGCCGGAGCTACTACTGCCGAGGATGGAGAACTGCATGAACATCTATGCGGGATAATGGATAGAGGAATCCGCCGAACTCAAATACGAAATTAAGATTTTTGCCCGCAGATTATCCCGATAGACGCAGATGAAGAATTTGTTTTTCGCCCACGGATCGCACGGATTTTCACGGATGGATAAAGGTTGGGTTCGATCCCGTTGAGCGCATAAGCGTCAACTTAAGGCATTTTCTCAAGTGTAGGAGCCTGCTTGCAGGCGATTCTCTTCGCCAATACCCAGGGGATTGATCGCCTGCAAGCAGGCTCCTACAATCACCAAGCCGTCGCTTTTCCCTTAAGTTGACGCACAAGCACTGAGCGGGACGGGCCGCAATTCGTATTGCCCACGAAGTTCACGGAAAAGCACGAATGAGAATTTGATAGCCGCAAAAAGGCGCAAAAAGCGCAAAAGTCGGTATAATGCAGAACGTAGAATAGATGGATGTCTTCGCCCTCGTCGAAGACCCTGACTCGTCGGTGGTTTCTCCGTGCTCCGTGGTTGAGATTGTTGTAATCTCCAAAGCTAATTGGAGCCATCGAGCTTGTAATTCTGGAGCCGTTCTCTGCGCTGCACGAAGTAGTAGATGACGGCTCCTAGCAATTGGGTGAATATGATGACCAGCACCCAGATGAGTTTGTTGTTTCCTTCATCGGGTTCGTTTTTGATGCAGTCGATTAGCATCCAAATCCAAAACGCGAGTAAGGCCATCATTACCGAACCCATAATCAGCATTAGGAGAATCGGAATGATGATGGGAGTGGTGGATTCGATTTCTGACATGGGAGTTGGGTTGTTGAGGTGAGCTGTATGGCGGTCGTGAGGGAGGGGGGGCGATAACTGTTTGCTGTTGTTGGAGGGACAAGTCTGCTTTGCGAGCGTTGGGATTCAAGGCAAAGTATTTGGGGATGAGCTAGCTTGCGAGAGTCTGGCTCTT
>JAJFLS010000437.1 GCA_021772595.1 Opitutales bacterium | reverse complement strand
GCATCATCGAGGACAATCAAGGGAAACTGTGGGTGAGCACGCGAAACGGCCTCTCCCGCTTCGATCCGCAAAACGAAACCTTTCGCAACTACGACGCGGCCGACGGCTTGCAAGGCAATCAGTTCGAATCCTCTGCGATCGCAAAAACTCCCGACAGGCGGATCTTCGTTGGCGGCCAACAGGGCTTGAACGCCTTCTATCCCGAACGACTAACGGACAACCCCCACCCACCGCCAGTCGTCCTGACCGGTTTCGAGCTCTTCAACGAGCCGGTCGCAGTCGGGGCCGAGGACTCGCCGCTGCAAGCGGCCATCCAAGTCGCCGACGCGATTACCCTCACCCACAAACAATCGGTATTCACGATCGAATTCGCAGCCTTGAACTTTACGATACCGGAGAAAAACCAGTACGCCTACAAGATGGAGGGCTTCGACGAGGATTGGCGTCTCACGACCTCGGACCGACGTTTCGCCACCTACACCAATCTGGATCCCGGCAGCTACACCTTCCGCGTCAAAGCGTCGAATAACGACGGCCTCTGGAACGAACAAGGAACCAGTATCCAGATTCTGGTGCTGCCTCCTTGGTGGCTGACATTGTGGTTCCGCAGCGCGTGCGTCGCGCTGATAGCTTCACTGGCCGGCGGCCTCTTCTACGGGCAGCGCCAGAGCGCTCGATTTCGCGAACGGAAGCTTGAAACGCAAGTCTCCGAACGAACACATGAGTTGGCCGAAGCGAAGCAACAATCCGATATCGCCAAAGAAAAGGCTGAGGTCGCCAACCAGGCCAAGAGCCAATTCCTGGCCAACATGAGCCACGAGCTGCGCACTCCCCTAAACGCCGTGCTCGGGTTCTCCCAAATCATGCAGAAACAGGAAGCCACGCCACAGAACAGCCGCCATCTCGCCATGATCCGCGAGAGCGGAGAGCACTTGCTCACCCTCATCAACGACATCCTAGACCTCTCCAAGATCGAGGCCCAAAAGTTGAAGCTACAACCCCAGCCAGTCAACCTTCCATCATTCCTCAATACCATCGCAGGAATAATCAGCGCGCGCGCCGAGTTGAAGGATCTCCTGCTCGTCTACAAGCCCGAGGCCGGTTTGCCAGACAACGTCGAGGCTGACGAGACCCGCCTTCGCCAGGTCCTGCTCAACCTCCTCGGGAACGCCGTCAAGTTCACCGACAAAGGAAGCGTGACCCTGCGCGTAAGCGCCCAAGACACGCTCGAAGACAAGAACTCAGCCGCCCTGAGATTCGAAGTGGAAGACACCGGAATCGGCCTGCCCCCCGACAAGCTCGAGACGATTTTCCAGCCCTTCGAGCAGGTCGGCGACACGATCCAGCGCAATAAGGGTACCGGTCTCGGTCTGGCCATCAGCCACAGCTTAGTCGAGGCGATGGGTGGTTCCCTCCAAGTCGATAGCGAGGAGGGCAAAGGCAGCCGATTCTGGTTCGACGCGACCCTGCCGCTCGCCAGCGCCGCGCCGGTCGAGGCGAAGCAGGAACGATCCATCACCGGCTACCAAGGCGAGCGACGCACAGTCCTAATCGTCGACGACATTTCCTCCAACCGCGCGGTGCTGATCGACATGCTCAAGCCCATCGGCTTCCGAACTATCGAAGCGGAAAACGGAGAGCAAGCGATCGAGCTGGCAAGGAGCGCCAGGCCCGTCGTCATCCTGATGGACCGGCGCATGCCTGTCATGGACGGCCTGGAGACCGCCAAGCGACTAAAACAGATGCCCGAAACCGCGAAGACCCCGCTCATCTCCACCTCCGCCAGCGTCTCGAAAGAGGACCGTGCCAAGGTCCTAGCCGCAGGGTATTCAGCTTTCCTGGACAAGCCGATCAACTGGAGTAAGCTCGCCTCCAAGCTCGAAGAGCACTTGTCCTTGAAATGGCAATACGAAGATAGCGAGTCCAAAAGCGAACCGGAGGAGGAGTTCGCCCTGCCCTCCAAGGAACGGCTCGAGGAGCTCGCAACATACGTCAAGCTAGGCAGTATCGATAGCATCAACGATTGGGCCAACCAATTGGCCTCCGACAACGCCCGCTACCGACCCTTGACGCGCGCATTGCTCGAATTATGCGAGAACTTCGACATCAAAGGCCTCGGAGGCCTAGTCAAACAGTGCCTGAAGCAGGCAACCTCAAACTGACAATAAGAGTCGATGAGCGATTCTTAAGGTTGAAACGCGAGAGATTCCGCTTAAGGTCATTCTTCGATTCTGCGGATATTACAAATGAAGTTCGAACGCTCAGCAACGATTCTTGCCTTCGAGCTCCTCGCTTCGCTTTTTCTGCATAGCTTTTTGCCCCGCGCTTTTGCCCAGGACGTAGAACAAGCGCCCTCTCCCGAACTCAAGTTCACCCATTACTCCTTGGAAGACGGTCTCTCTGGCGACCACATATGGTCCCTTTTGCAAGACCACCAAGGATTCATCTGGCTGGGTACGAGATTGGCCGGCCTCAACCGCTTTGACGGCTACGAATTCAAACTCTACGATAACGACTTGAATGATGAACGAAGCCTTAGCTATGGCTTCATTCGGAGCCTATTCGAAGACAGTCGGAACACGATGTGGGTGGGCACAAATGGCGGCGGGCTGAATCGCTACGATCGCGCGACCGACAGCTTTGTCCGCTATTCCGTCGAAGCGGACGGTCCCAACCCGGTGCCCCATGGCAATCTGCTGGCCATCTATGAAGATTCGGACGAAGTGTTGTGGGTGGGCGGCTCCGGCGGATTCAGCAGACTGAATCGTGAAACGGGCGAATTCATCACTTACGACAGCCCTCCAAGCTTGGTTGCCAACCCGGCCGCTTATGAGGTTGTTTCCATCCTCAAAGACCGGGAAACGGACCTGTTATGGGTAGGCATCCGATACCAGGGCTTGGCGCTTTTCGACACCGCCACGGAACAATTCGTCCGTCACTATACGTTTGATCCCGAGGGTCCGCGTAGTTTGAGCAATGATACCGTTGAGGATATATTCCAGGACGACGCAGGCATTCTTTGGTTTGCGACTCAGAGAGGCATGAATCGCTTCGAGCGTGAAACTGAAACTTTCACTCGCTACCTCCACGATCCAAACGACAGCGAGAGCCTGAGCAATAACCTATTGAGGCATTTATACATCGACAGCTCGGATCGCTTTTGGGTGACAACCCAAGGCGGGCTCAACCTGTTCGATCCTGAAACGGGAACATTCAGTGCCTACGTCCATGATCCGGATGACCCAAGCAGCATGAGCGACAGCCGCGCTCGTTCGCTTATGGAAGACGACACCGGAGCGGTTTGGATCGGCACCGAGAACGGGGGCGTGAATCGTCTGAATAGCGAACCGGAAAGATTCGCCGCCTTTCAGCATGATCCGACAGATTCCAATAGTCTGAGCGGCAACGATATATACGGATCGTTCGTCGATAGCGCGGGACATTTGTGGGCGGGCACCAAGAGTGGGGCCAATCATTTCGATGGCCGATCATTCACCCGTTATCAGCACGATCCTGAAAATCCCAATACGATCATTTCCAATACAGTGCCGAGATTTAGCGAAGATGCGAAGGGCAACATGTGGATTAGCACTTACGACGGGCTGTGCTATTTCGACGGCGAAACCTTCACGCGCTACCAACACGATCCGAACAACTCGGACAGCATTGGCGGAACTACGATCATGGAGACTTGCCCAGATGATCAGGGCGGTCTTTGGATAGCTATCCCCGACGCCGGAATCGATTATTTCGACGGCCAAACCTTTACGCACTACCAACCGGGCAAAGAGAACTCTGGCGGGTTCCAGGGCGGATGGGTCCACCAAATAATCAAAGACCGCAATGGCGGGACATTCTGGATCAGCGCCAACGAAACGGGTCTGGCGCGACTCGATGCGGCAAGCAGGACATTCACCCACTTTCTGCCCGTTCCCGAAAAGCCGAACGACACGATGCTCAATCAGATCGTAGCGATCTGCCAGGATGAACAGGGCATGATTTGGGGGGGAGGAGCTGGGGGATTGCGGGTATTCGATCCGACCGCAGAGCGATTCATCCGCCACTATACGAAAGCCGACGGGTTGGCGGGAAATATCATAACCTATCTGCTGAGCGATGATAGGAGCGGGGTTTGGGTAGGCACCATGAGCGGTCTGTCCCGTTTCGATCCGCAAGACGAAACCTTTCGCAATTACGACACGGGCGATGGCTTATCGAGCAACCAAGTCTACAACCTCGGCAGCGCTCCCGACGGGCGAATCTATGTAGGCGGCCCAGCGGGATTAAACGCGTTCTATCCCGAAGATCTAAAAGACAATACCCGTCCGCCGCCGGTTATCCTCACCGGATTCGAACTGTTCAACGAGCCAGTCGTTGCCGGCGCTGACGGTTCGCCCCTGCAAGAGGCCATTCATATCGCCGATAAAATGGTCCTCTCTCACGACCAATCCGTATTCACGTTCGAGTTCGCGGCCTTGAACTATAATCATCCCGAGAAAAACCAATACGCCTACAAGATGGAAGGCTTCGACGAGGATTGGCGCTCCGCGACTACCGACCGGCGCTTCGCAACCTACACCAACCTCGATCCCGGCAGCTACACTTTCCGCGTCAAAGCCTCCAACAATGACGGCGTATGGAACGAGCAAGGCGCGAGTATCCAGATACTGGTGATGCCTCCGTGGTGGCAGACGCTTTGGTTCAAAGGAGCGGTTCTCGCTACAATCTTGTTCTCCACCGGTGGAGCGTTTTTCTGGCAGCGTCGTAGCAGCATCCGCCGCGAGCGCGCGCTCGAAACACTGGTCGCCGAGCGGACCAGCGAACTCGTCGAGTCCAAGGAGAAGGCCGAAGTGGCCAACCAGGCCAAGAGCGAATTTCTGGCCAACATGTCCCACGAGCTGCGCACCCCGCTCAACGCAGTCCTGGGATTCTCCCAGATCATGCAGCGCGAGGACACCGCGCCGCGAATCAGCCGTCACCTCGGAATGATCCGCGAGAGCGGCGAGCATCTGCTCACTCTCATCAACGACAGTCTCGACCTCTCTAAGATCGAAGCCCGAAAACTCGAACTCGACCCTCGGTCGATCAACCTGCGGCCATTTCTCGAAACCATCGTCGGCATCATCGACGCCCGCGCCGTGCTCAAGAAACTCCAGCTGGTCTACGATCCCGACCCCGGCTTGCCCGACTACGTCGAAGCCGACGAGACTCGCCTCCGACAGGTTCTGCTCAACCTCCTCGGAAACGCCATCAA
>JAJFLS010000436.1 GCA_021772595.1 Opitutales bacterium | reverse complement strand
TTCTGGGGCGGCACCTTTCACAGCATCGGTCACCGGCTGCTGCGCATGCACGGGGAAGCGGTGGGCCTTGCCAAAAACTTCACCATTCTCGACGCCAGCGAAGCGGAATCCGTCCTGAAAACAGCCGCCGAATCCGTCAACCGCTCATTCTTCAAAAACAAGACCAACCCCAAGGCCGGCCCGCTCTCGTCGATCATCAGCATGGCCCGCAACACGCGCAGTACGATCGAGCATGCCATCGTCCACTACTTCCCGCAGCACAACGAGCTCGTCGACCAGATCCAGACGTTTTCCGAAGTCTACGCGAAACACAAACAGGAGCAGCAAGTCGTCGACTACGACGATCTCCTAACCAACTGGCTTAAGCTCATGGAAGTCGCCCCGGAAGTGAAAGAGCATTACGCCAAGCGTTTCCGCCACACCTTGGTCGACGAATACCAGGACACCAATTCGCTCCAAGCGGAGATCGTCGACACCATGGGCGCCAATCATCAGATCATGGCGGTCGGCGACGATGCCCAATGCATCTACTCCTGGCGCGGCGCGAACTTCGAGAACATCATGACCTTCCCGGATCGCCATCCCGAAACGCGTATCCTTAGAATCGAGACAAACTATCGAAGCACGCCCGAGATCCTAACCCTCGCCAATGCGGTCATCCAAAATCGCAGCACGCGCGGCTTCGACAAAGAGCTGCGAGCCCACAAGCCGTCCAGCCAGGTGCCGTACGTAGTCCAAGCGATGGACGGAAGGGAGCAGGCCCAGTTCGTCGTCAATCGCGTTCGCGGCCTGATCGACGAGGGCAAAGACCCTCGCGAAATCGCCATCCTCTACCGGGCCCACTACCAGGCGCTCGATATGCAGATGGAGCTCTCCCGTTCCGGCATCCCCTACCAGATCACCAGCGGCGTACGCTTCTTCGAGCAGGCTCACATCAAGGACATGGTCTCCCATCTCCGCCTCGTCTACAATCCGAGCGATGTATCCGCATTCATGAGACTGGCCGTTCTGCTTCCTAAAATCGGAGAGAAAAACGCTCAGAAACTCTACGCCCTAACCAAGGGAACCGCCCAGTCCAAGCAAATCGATTTCATCGACGCGCTCAGCGACGAAGCCGTCGTCAAGAAAGTGCCCGCCGCGGCGAAGGAAGATTGGAATTCGCTCGTTCAAAGCCTGCAAGACATGAAGCAGGTGAACGATTCCGGCTCTCCCCAAGACGTCGTTCATATCGGGCTCGAGGGCTGGTACAGCCAGTATTTGCAAGGCGCATACGCGAACTACGTCAACCGAATGGACGACCTCAACTCGCTCGTCGGCTTCGCCGCTCGTTTCGACGAGATGCAAGAACTGATCGCCCAAATCACCCTGCTGAGCTCCGAAGTCTCAAACCGGAATATCGAGGACGCCGACGAATCCATCCGACTCACCACCATCCACCAGGCAAAGGGCTTGGAATTCGACGTCGTCTTCCTCATCGGAGCGGCCGAAGGGCTTTTCCCAATCCGCCGCGCCATCGAGTCCGGCGACACCGAAGAAGAGCGACGCCTCTTCTACGTCGCCGTCACCCGAGCCCGCGACGAGCTCTACCTCCTCTATCCCAAGATGAACACCAAAGGCGGCCCCTCCATGTTTCTCACCCCCAGCCGCTTCCTTCAGGAGATTTCTCAAGACCTCTACGAGCCCATCCGCATCCGCCGAAACTACGGCTGGTAATTAACCGGAAACAAATGCCCGTGACTTCGCATAGGCGTCAACTTAAGTACTTTCGTTTGTAGGAGCCTGTCATTGACCCCGACTTGTCGGTGGCTTGCAGGCGATTTTTTTCGTTGCCATCGCCGGGGGAATTAATCGCCTGCAAGCAGGCTCCTACAGTCACAAAAATTCAAAATGAAAAAGAAACGCGTCCTCATCCTCTGCACTGGGAACTCCTGCCGCAGCCACATGGGGGAAGGAATTCTAAAGGCCGCCGCCAGCGATCTTTTCGAGGTTCATTCCGCTGGCTCGAATCCCGCCGGATACGTCCACCCAATGGCGATTAAAGCTCTGGGCGAAATCGGCATCGACATTTCCGATCACCAATCCAAGCACATGAACGATTTTCTCGACAAAGATATCCACACAGTCATTACAGTCTGCGGCAACGCCGACCAGGCCTGCCCGACTTTTCCAGGCCAAGTTAAGCGCTACCATTGGGGCTTCTTCGATCCGGCAAAGGCCGACGGAACCGACGACGAAATCATGGACTGCTTCCGAGAAATCCGCGATCAGATAAAGCTCGTCTTCGAAGCATACGCGGAAGGCTATCGAGCAGCGCTCACAGACGAAATATAGCCCCCTCGAAGCTGACCGCGATCAGACCGGCAGTTCGACGGCAGTGACTTGATGGCTTATTCCCGGAAACGTAACTTGGTGTCTTGGCAAGTCGGCGCGTTCCTTGAGCTTGGAGCCTTCAATGGTCTTCGCGTCGGCCGCGGACGCAGTCGCGGTGTTGTCGTCGGCCCATTCTGAATTCAACAAGGCGATACTTACCGCTTCGCCGATGATATCGGGTCTCGCGTAATCTGGATGGCCGATAGAGCCGAAATAGATCATCCCCGAACTCATGCCGACTTTCAGGGGTTCGTTGAAAAGCTGAATCGCATTTAGCGACGCGTCGATGGCCCGATCTTGGTGATAGCTCCCGGAAAACAGGCAGAGAATTCCCGCGCCGCGAGTCTTGATAGGAATGCCCCCGAACCGCAGAGCGGATTCAGTAACTTGATAGCAAACGCTGTTAGTCCAGTTAGCGAAATCGCGCGGCTCCAGATGCTCGCTTTTCTCGCGCGCGGCACGAGCTCGAATATCCACGATCGTCGCTTCGATCACATCCTTGTCGATACTCTGGCAACCGAGTAACCACTCGATGGATACTCCAAGAAGCTGGGCTAGATTGGGTAGAATGCTAATATCCGGAGCGTTTTCCCCGCGCTCCCATTTAGAGACGGCCTGCGGGCTGACTTGAACCGCGTTCGCAATGTCGGTCTGAGTCAAACCAGACTTCTTGCGACGGTGCCGGATGCGGTCTCCTAGATCTTGAAGATTCATGTTTTTGGGAGACTACACAGATTGGGGCGAAGGTTGAAAGGCGAATCTCGTGGCGAGCTCAAAATTTCAATCTTCGTTTTTGAAGCAAAACGTGTATCGCGAGTTCCATTCCCTTCGGGACTCGACTCGCAGGATCAGCTGAAACGTTTGCCCCTCGATCCGCGGCAGCACGACTCGGGCCGTCGGCCCCATCAGATTCTCGTTCGGATCCAGGGATTCGAAATCCCAGGCTAGGGCAAAACGTTCTTCGTCATCTAATTGCAAATACGCTTCCACTGTTCCGCCTCGCTGGGCCTCGCCGCTATCGTTCAGAATCCAGAGTTCCGCCTCGAACGCTTCGCCTCCCTTCCAAGAGAATTTGGAAACGCGCGCGCTGGCCAAGATCGGGCGGCAGCTTTGCTTCACCGACTCGTAGGCGGGCTTCGGTTCGCAGGGCCAATTTATCAGGCTGTTGTTCGCCGCAGTTGGCCAAGGCTCGTTGAAGCACCAGCAGAGCGCCATCGAGCAATACGGCTTTTGGCGGCGGGCCTCTTCGTAGATCGCCTTGTATCCTTCGCTCTGAAGAATCTGCCCATACTGCGTCAGCTCCTCGAGCGACTCCGGGCGGCCGAAATAATCGACGATCGTGTCCAGGCAAAGCCATGAGCCCGGCTCCTGGTCCCACGCTTCCAGGCCGTGATGCCGCTTCCAGCTCCCTTCGGGTCGCACGGGGAAAAGCTCCTCTTCTGGAATGAATGTCTTCAAATAGTTCGCCGGCGAAACTCCCGAGCATCCAAATTCCACATACGCCGTAAACCGGGAGTTCTGAATACGCTCCAAGCACTCCACGCCGTCCATGTCTCTAAAGAGATAGCCGCCATGCCCCACTCCCATGATCGGACTGGTCGGCAGAAACGGCGTCTCGGGATCCAGATCGTAGCAATTGCGGTTTAGCAGGCGAAGCGCCTTGTGCTGGTCCGACATTTTCGAGGACGCGTTGAACAACTCGTTTCCACCGCACCACAAGGCGACTGACGGATGGACCTTCAGTTGCCCGATAATCGAGCGAGACTCCTGATCCAGCGTATTCAGATATTCCGGCGAATCCACGTAGCGGTTGCAAGCCAGCGGAAATTCCTGCCAAATCATGATGCCCATTTCGTCGCACAGGTCGAAAAACGAGTCCTTGTTGACCACCCCGCCACCCCAGCATCGCAGCATGTTGAAATGGGCGCCCTTCGCCTTTTCTAAAAGCGGCCGATACGTATCCTCGCCGATGATACCTGGAAATATCTCAGGCGGGGTCCAATTGGCTCCCTTGCAAAAAAGCGTCGCGCCGTTCACTTCCAAAGTCATCGGGGGAACGCTTCGTCCCTTCGGGTGCGCGCTTGGCTCGTCCCAGACCTGCGGATTGTGGACCAGCCGGACGCGCCTAAATCCTATTCGCCTTTTGACGCGCGAGACGCTCTCGCCCGCCTCGTCGTGAAGCGACAAAGTAAGCCGATACATGTTTTGCTTTCCCAGCCCGTTCGGCCACCACAAATAGGGATCGAACAACTCCGTGTTCATGGCGATCACCCGCTGGCCTTCAATCGCGACCGACTGCGCCTCCTCCACTTCTCCTTTCGAATTTGTCAGCACCCACTGGATCGACCCCGCGCTAGGCCGATTCAATTCGACCGTCAAATCGAGATGGACCCGGCTCAAATCCTCTTCTACCCAATAGTTCAATTCCGCGTCGACGATGTGCTCTTCGTTTCGAATCTCCAAGTACGTGTCCTTCCAGATACCCGACGACACAAGCCTCGGGTGGAAATCCCAACCGTAACCGACCGCAGGCTTCACCGACGCGTTCGCTTCGGACCGTCCTTGCGAGTAGTCTCCCGAATCCGGCGCGGGAAAAATCACCACTTCCAGCTGATCACCCTCCGCGACCTTGTCCGTCAGATCGATCGCGACGGGAGTGAACATCCCTTCCTGGCCGTGTTCGACCACTCCGTTGATCTTAACGAGAAACTGGTAATCCACACCCTCGCACCTAAAGAAAAGCCGCTCCTTCGCGACGATACCGGGTTTCTGGATAATCGTTCGGTAGATCCAATAAACGCTCTCCATCCAGCCGAATTGCTCGCAGTTCTCCGCCTTCCAGTACTCCGGCCAACCCTCGGCGTTCGCCCAATCCAGTTGAGCCGCGCCCGGAACCGACGCGTGCACCATAACCTCTGGATCCACACCAGGGTCATTGGTGTGCCCGACTTCCCATTTCAGCGCGTATCGTCTCATACTTTTAAGCGGATCGCTGGTCCTGGAAAACCAACGGCCCTTCAGCTCATAACAATTTTTATCTCATGGCAACCCTTGGAATCGGGCAGATCAATAGTCCTTCACCCGCCCATCTGTAGGAGCTTGCTTGCAAGCGATCTTCCACCATCGCCTGCAAGCAGGCTCGTACAAGAAAAGCTATCCCTTCGTCCCAAATGTATCCCCTCGCCAACGACGCGCTTTCGAAAGAATTCTCTGGCTCGGATGTCTAAACTCGTGTGTAGTCGATTCATCCCAAGCGTCCCCTTCCTTCAAGGTCATTCGCGAACTTCAATAAAACGATTCTTATGGCAGTGACCGGCAAGCTCGTCGTTAACCTTCACAATCTCGCGCGATTCACCAACATCGCCGTCCCGTTGCTCGCCGGGCTGTTCTTCGTATCGGGGCTGCGGATAAGCTTCTACTTCCATTTTCTTTCGGTCGGCTTCCTCTTTTTGACCATCCTCAACGCCTTCTATCTATACGGCCAGCGGGGCCATTCGCTCCTCCGCAATTTTGGAATACTGGGCCAGGGAAGGTACATTCTCGAGAGCGTCGGCCCCGAGCTGCGGCAATACTTATATTCGAACGACACCGAAGAGCGCCCCTTCAATCGAAACGAACGCGCCGAAGTCTACCGCAAGGCACAAAACACCAATTCCGCCTCCTCGTTCGGATCGCAAAAAAACTTCGATTCCACGGAGGTCAAAGTGAGGCACTCCATGTTCCCCATCCACAAGAGCGAGCTGAAGCACACGCACATCACGTTCGGGGAAGAGCGCGGATGCGCCAACCCCTACACGCTCGAACGCCCCTTTATCATTAGCGGCATGAGCTACGGGGCGCTCGGCGAGTCCGCCGTTCGCGTATTCGCCCGCGGAGCCAAGCAAGCGAGAATCCTGATGAACACAGGCGAAGGCGGCTACCCGAAGTACCATTTGGAGGAAGGCTGCGATCTCATCTTCCAAATTGGCACCGCCAAATTCGGCGTGCGCCAGAGCGACGGACAGCTCGACGACCAGAAGCTGAGAGACCTCGTCGCTAACGAGACGGTCAAGATGATCGAGATAAAATTCTCCCAAGGCGCCAAGCCCGGCAAGGGAGGCCTCCTGCCCAAAGAAAAGATCACCGAAGAGATTTCCGAATTGCGCGGCGTACCGATCGGTGAAGACGTCGTCTCGCCGACGAGCCACGCCGAATGCACGGACATCGAGAGCGCCGTCCGATTCATCGCCCATGTCCAGGAAGTCTCGCAACTCCCAGTCGGGATAAAGATGTGCGTCGGCCTTTCTACCGAATTCCGCGAATTTGTGACCGAGATGAAGCGACAAAACGTTTTTCCCGATTGGATAACGGTCGACGGCGCCGAAGGCGGTTCCGGAGCGGCGCCCAAGGCCTTCATGGACCGCGTAGGCATCCCGCTCTTCCCAGGGTTGAAGCGTGTTAATAATATTCTTACCGAGCTCGAAGCGCGCGATCGGCTCAAGATCGTGGCGTCCGGCAAGCTCGTCGGGCCCGGCCGACAGATGATCGCCTTTTGCCTCGGCGCCGACGTGATCGCCTCTGCCCGGGGTTTCATGCTCGCGGCGGGCTGCATCCAAGCCATGCAATGCGGAAACAACACCTGCCCGATCGGTATCACCACCCACGATCCCAATCTCCAGAGAGGCCTCGACATCACCCTGAAGGCCAATCGCGTAGAAAACTACGTCAACAATCTCGAGCATGACCTCGTCGAACTGCTCTGCGCCACCGGCTGCCGCTCGATACAGGAGCTTTCTTTCGACCACCTATACGTGCCGAAAGATTCCACTCTCCACACCTACATCATCAACTCCAAATAGCCGCCCCCCGCCATGAAATCACGCGCTCCCTCCCTCATCTTGTCCTGGATCGCCCAGATCATCGCCATCGTCATCATGGGGCAGACCCTCTATTTCAAATTCAACGGAGCTCCCGAATCGATCGTCCTCTTCACCGAACTCGGCATGGAACCCGAAGGCCGCATGCTAGTCGGCATCCTCGAACTGGTAACCTGCATCCTTCTGATTATCCCAGCGAGCGTCACTTTCGGGGCCATTCTCGGATCCGCTCTAATGGTCGGAGCCATAATCGGACATTGCACGGTCCTGGGGTGGGAAGGCGACCGCTTTTACCTCGGGATTCTGGCGGTATCGGTGCTCATCGCCTGTTCGGTCATCCTTTACATCCGAAGATACACCGTTCCCTTCCTCGGATCCGCGCTTCATGGCGACGAGACCCCTCACGAAGAGCGCTACTAGAATCCCCCTCCAACGCACTCCGACAAATAGGGTTTCCCCCAGGAAAACCCCCTCCAGTAATCGGATGGCAGTACTCAGGCAGACGATAAGATAAAAAAAATCGAAAATTTTTGAATGCTTCCGACGAATGCGTGTCTATTATCAACGATGCGTAATTCTCGAGGCCATTTCACCTTGGATCAGCTTCTCGAAACGAAGCGCGCAGAAAAACCGTCGTCCGACTTCTGGGGCGATTTTGAGAACGAACTGCGAATCAAGCAGCGTCGCATGCTTCAAAAGCAGCCTGTCGAGGATCTTGGCACCGAAAATCTATTCTGGTACCGAACTCGCAGAATCAGTGCAATGTGCTGCGCAGCAGCCTCTTGCGGCGTTATTGGCTTCGTTCTGATGAATACTTTCCAACCAACGGCCGAGACTTCCGTAGCGAAGATCCCCGCCCTTGCCGAATCGACAGTAACCGTCGCCGACGAGCCCACTTTCATCGTAGAGCGAAATGCCAGCTCGAGCCCATTGGTCGCCGCCGTGGAACCCGCGGAAACCGTATTTTACGAAGTCCCGGCTCCGGATAAAGCCGAACTCGAAGCAGCCGTCGCTTCAAGCGTTCAGGAGAATGAAAACGCGGTAATTCTCGCGTCTCACTCTCCCGCCGCCTCCTCGTCATCTTCCGCCTCGGTAGAGGACTTCACGCTCGCGATCGACATTCCTTTCGAAGCGATCGATCCCGACAAATCGATCGCATTTAACGCCGACGTGGACGTCACGGCCGCGCGGATGGAAAAATACCTCCACCCGTTGAGCGATAGGGGCCACAAATACTCCCAGGTCACCAACACCAACCATCCGCTCGATAGCATCTCCGCAATGGCGATCCATTCCCAACTTTTCAATTCCAACTCCCGAAAAGCCCGCAGGCTGAACACTCTTTCTTTAAGCTTCTAACGCTTTCGGCAATGCTCGCAACTTGACCACCCGCTTTTCCGACGAGCGGGTTTTTTAGTGCCCGGACAGATTCCCGCCGTTCTCGGCTTGCCAAGCCGCCGCGTCGATGCCGCGATGATTGAGCTGTATGAAACTCGCTTCTCGAATCAACGCGCTCCAACCCGAAGGCGCCTACCATGTCATGGCGCTCGCCCAGGCTCTCGAGCGCCAAGGACGCGACATAGTCCACCTCGAAATCGGCCAGCCCGATTTCAGTACCTTTCCCAACATCATCGAAGCCGGCAAGGAAGCGATCGATGCCGGATTCACCAAATACAATCCCCCCGAAGGGTACGCCGACTTGAGAGAATCGATCGCGCGGTTTTCCGAACGTCGCTCCATCATCGCCACGCCTTCTCAAGTCGTCGTCGCCCCGGGAGCGAAACCCGTCCTGCTCTTTCCCATGCTCGCCCTCCTCGAAGCGGGCGACGAAGTCCTCTATCCCGATCCCGGCTTCCCTTCCTATCGAGCCGCGATCGAGCTGACCGGTGCCACACCCATTCCCGTCCCGCTCGTCGAGTCTAACAGCTTCTCCTTTGATCTGGACGCCCTGGAAAAGCGAATCTCCTCCAAAACGAAACTCCTCATTCTCAACTCTCCCGCCAACCCGACCGGTGGCGTCATCTCCCGAGCCGACCTGGAGGTCATCGCCAAGCTCGCCCAAGAACAGGATTTCCTCGTGATGAGCGACGAAATCTACTCGCGCCTTGTTTACGACAACGCCAAAGCCGAGAGCATCTACGCCATCGACGGCATGAGCGAACGGACGATCATCGTAGATGGGTTTTCAAAATCCTACGCAATGACTGGCTGGCGCCTCGGATACGCAATCATGCCCGAACCACTCGCCCGCAAAGTCTCGCTCCTGCTGACGCACGCGATCGGATGTACCGCCGGATTCACTCAAAAAGCCGGTATCGTCGCTATCGAGCAATGCGACGAACATGTCTCCAAAATAGTAACGGAATATCAACTACGTCGCAACGCGTTCGTCCAAGGACTAAACCAAATCGACGGAATCCATTGCCGCTCGCCCGAAGGAGCATTCTACGCATTCCCCAACATCACCGAACTTGATACTCCCTCCCCAATCCTCGCAGACCGACTGCTAAACGAAGCGGGAATCGCCTGCCTTTCCGGAACGGACTTCGGACCAAATGGAGAAGGCTATCTTCGCTTCAGCTACGCCACCTCCATGGACCAGCTCCAAGTCGCAATCGAACGAATTGGCAACTTCATCAGCGGTCTCAAGCGGTAAACGCGAAACGATTCAAAAATGTAGGAGCCTGCTTGCAGGCGATTTCTATTGAAACAATCGCCTGCAAGCAGGCTCCTACATTCGAAAAACACCCCTCACCCGCTACGGAACGACATACAGTTCCAGCAGACCCACGCCGGTATCGCCATCGGTCGAATCGAGGATGCAAGTGTAGACACCAGGCGCGAGCGTCACGATTAGAGCCGCGTCTTTCGCACCGCGTTCCAATGGGAAAGCTCCTACCTGAGCCGAGCGATTCTCGATCTCGGCCATCCGTCCGTCCAACCCCCATCCCGAATTCGAAACCATAGGCGTCCCATTCGCATCATGAACCGTGATCCGCGGATTCTCGACTACATCCACCAGCCCGAAATCGATCAATCCAGGCCCAACCCCTCGAATCAAAAGCTGAACCGAAGCCTCTCCCGAAACCACGAAACCGCCGATCAACACATCGGAATCCGTACCCACAAAACCACGCGCGGAGAGATTCACCAGAGACGCATCCTCCGAAAATTCACCTCCGATCGGCACCTCGAAGACTTCCGCCAATCCCAATCCAATTCTTCCGGCCTCGTCATCCATGACCACCGTGTATCCGCCACTCGAGAACGGTCCGATGAATACCGCCTCCGAAGCGAACAACGCAATCGGCGCCGCGCCAGTTTCCGCTTCGAACGAGCTCATCGCCTCACTTGAATAGGCATTGAACCAATCGTCGTTCGAAGCGATTTCCACTCCGCCCAGCGGCACGATCGACAATTGGGGATCCGCAATCGCATTGAGAATATTTGAGTTCAACAGAAAAGGCCCGCGCGCTCTAACGCCGATCTCCAAATCGCCGCTTCCCGCAGCCGAGAACCCGGAGACGAGCACGCGCTCGCCGACCCCCACGTAGCCTCTCACCGAAAGATTGACCAAACGGCCCGTTGGGAGCAACGCCGTCTGATCGGAGACGCTCGCATCCGAAACGCCGCCAGACACCGCGCTCACTCGGTACTCCCATGCGCGATTACCCTTCGCGGTCGGATCTAGATAGCCAGATTCATTTGCCGAAACGATTCCGATTTCCTCCCATTCGTCATCACCAACAACCCGACGCTGAATCACAAAACCATGCGACGCATCCCCACTATTGCCCCAGCTCATCCGCACGCCTTGAGCCGAAATCTCTTCAATCGCGAAGGACAACGGCGCATCCGGAATGTCGTAGAACGAATGCAACCTACGCAAATCGGCATTCCCAACATTCGCCACGCCTTCCGACAAAGCCACACTCCGTCCCGAAAGCGCGGATACTCCATCCTCAAACAAATCGATTTCGTCAACCCACACGCCAGGAGCTGATTCCTCAAACAGATGGCCAACCGTATCCGTATCCCCGGCACGCAATCCGATTGCCGCGACGCGATTTCCCAGAACCGATACATCCGAACCAAATCGATCATCCCCGTCCGGATCAAGCGCCATAAACGTTTTCGAATGCGCCCACGATGAGCCGCTAGACCGATAGAGATAAATCGCGCCCGCATCGAATGCCGCGCCGTCGCGATTGGGCGATCCAACGACAATCGACGCCCCATCGAAATCCACCGAGGAACCGAATCCGTCATAGTTTGAACCATCATCAGGAACGATCTTCTGCGACAAGCCCCAACTCCCGCCCGATTTCTGATACACGTAAATCGCTCCCATATCGGTCCCGCCTTCATCATCGCCCTTCGCCCCCACAACAAGAACGTCTCCGTGCAACGCAACCGACCAGCCGAAGTAGGCTCTCGGCGATCCATTCGGCGGAACAAGCTTAGCTTGCGGCAACCATTCGCCCAATTCGCTGCGCTCGAAAATATGCGCCGCCCCCGAATTCGTTCCGCTGTCGTCGTCATCCCTCGAAGATGCCACCAGCAGGTTTCCGTAGACGCTTACGCTAAAGCCAAACCGATCTTGAGATTCACCATCCGGAGCCAAGAGCTTTTGGCCCGCGCTCCACCGGCCATCTTCACTTCTCTCAAACACATAGACGGCTCCTCCATCAATCCCGATCTCGTCTTCGCCAAATGCTCCCACCGCCAGGATCGGCCCATCCACACTAACGCTGCATCCAAAAAAATCGTACTGACTACTATCGAAACCGATAACCTTTTGACGGTACTGCCAGGATGATCCAGGAACTCGATCGTAGACGTAAACCGAGCCCGACTCGGAACCAGCGTCGTCATCCTTCGGAGCGCCGACAACAAGCGTGCTCGAGCTCGCATCGATATCGTGACCGTAATCGATTCCCGCATCGTCCATCGGCAAAACAATCGTTGCTTCTTCTTCAGATCGAATCACCGAATTCAAAACGCGGATACGCGATGCCAAGGAATCGCCAATCGAATTGAAAGCGAACACGCGATAACGATGATTCGACAACGTTCCCACGTCTTTATCGAAAAAACTGCGGTCGCTCGGAGCCGCGACTCCTACGACTTCCCAGGCATCGCCATTCACTTGGCGTTCAATCCGGAAGCCGTCAATCGGGCCGCTCCAGACGTTTCCCCAAGAAAAGGCTACCTTCTCGTTCGCATTGGAAAGCGTCGTCAGTGACGGGGCCGACGGGGCGAGGTCGCCCGGCGAAAGCGCTCCGGCGAGATTCGCTCGCCCGCCCGTGGCCACGCGAAGCTCGTATTGAGGCGCGGCTATGGCGCTCTGCAAAACGCGCTCGATGTGGCTGATGTAATCCTCGCCCGGAAACTCGGCCTTAACCAAGGCCAGTATTCCCGAAACATGCGGAGCCGACATCGAAGTGCCCGATTTGTCACCATAGGATTCGTCCGTATTGTTCGTGACGGAGCGGACTCTCGCTCCCGGAGCGATCAAATCCACTTTCTCGATACCGTAATTAGAAGATCTATCTAGCTTGTCCGCTGAATTGTGGTTCGCGACCGATACGACGTTAGGCAAATCGATATCGGAGGGAGTGTACGCCTCAACATCAATATCATCGCTCCCGTTGCCCGCCGACGCCACGAAAATGACACCCGCATCGTTCGCTCGCGAAACCGCGTCGCCTACCGCCTTGTTCACGCCCGGTCCTCCCCAGCTGGCGTTAATAATATCCGCTCCGTTCGCGATGGCATAATCGATGCATTTTATCGCGTCCGAATCCATGCCGCTTCCATTCCCTCCCAAGAACTTGAGCGCCATCAACTGGACATCCCAAGCGACCCCAGTCACGCCTTTCCCATTGTTTCCAACGGCGCCGACCGTGCCCGCGACATGCGAGCCATGACCGTTATCATCCAGCGGATCTCCGCCAGTCGAAAGCTTCGACGAAAGCAAGGCGTTGATTCCGTGGATGTCGTCGACGAATCCATTGCCATCGTCATCGATCCCATTGCCCGCGATTTCGTCGGCGTTCACCCACATGTTTCCTGCAAGATCCTCGTGAGTGTAACGCATGCCCGTATCCACAATTGCCACTACTATATTCGACGCGTCCGTGCGGATCTCCCAACCTTCCGGGGCATCGATATCCGCGTCCTCGACCGACCCGCCTATCGAGCCATCGTTGTGCAAACCCCACATCGCTCCCGATTGGTACAGCGCATCGTCAGGCACGGCCGTCGCTTGCCGCACGTAGTCGTAGTCGGCGAACTCAATCATATCCGAATACGCAATACCATTCAGGTCCGCGACAATCGCCGACACCGCTTCGGTGGTCTGATCCTTTTCGGCAATAAACACCAGATATGGCCCCGACTTCGAAACCCGATCACCGAGAATCAGACCGCGATCAAAAAGCTCCGCTTCCAATGCCTCGCGTGAGATCCGCGCTCGCGGAACCACCATGAAATGATCCGCCGCCTTTTCGCTCAAAATTTTTCGCTCCTCGATTTCGAGGCCGTCCTCGGCCAAGCGTATCTTCTCCTCTACCAAAATCGGATAGCGGCCGCCGGGCCTTTTAACAATCCGCTTCAGAAGCGCGCCTCGCTCCTCGGGAAACGCCAGGCGTTTTTCCGCGATCACCTGAGCATCGCTCCAGCGATCCTGAACCGGAGCTGTCGCATCCGCGCCGAGCGAATCTTCCGCCGCGAAGGAATCGGATTCCTGGCTCAGCGATCGCGGCGCGTTTGCGGCCTTTTCAACCGCCCTATCCGAACATGCGAAATAAAGCGCGCCTGCCACCACAAGGAGCAGCGCAGCGAAAGACAAATACGCGACGTGGGAAGAAATCTTCATCGTAAATCAGCCGCAGTCAAAAACGATGGCGCAGCTTCTATCATTATCGGGCAATCACACCGCGAATTCAGCCACCCTTCTCAGAAGTTTCGGCGATTCAATCCCAACTGCTGTAAACGAACCGTAAATTCCTCTGATAGAGACCATATTGAAGACCGTATCCTCCTTCAATCCAAGCGATCTCCGCAAGTAAGGAATTGAAGAATTCCATTGTTGGCTCTATCAATCAACCAGTGGCCTACAACGATACCGAGTCCGAGCGTCAAAAGAAATTCGCGATGAGCCTATCGCTCGGCGTCGGCATCGGCATGTTCTTCCTGAAGTTCGTCGCCTACGCTCTGACCAACTCCACCGCAATTCTCAGCGATGCCGCGGAATCCATCGTGCACGTGATCGCGGTCGGATTCGCAACCTACAGTCTGCACATTTCAACGAAACCCGCCGACGAGGAACATCACTACGGCCACGCGAAAGTGAGCTTCATGTCAGCCGGGTTCGAAGGGGCGATGATTATCATCGCGGCTCTGTTCATCATCTACGAAACCGTCGAACGGCTCATCTCTGGGCTAAGCATTCAGAATTTGGGCACAGGTCTTTGGCTCACCTCAGCGGCTCTAATGATCAATGGCGCGCTTGGCACGTATTTGATTTGGGTCGGGAAACGAAAAAAATCCCTCATTCTCGAAGCGAACGGAAAGCACGTCCTCACCGATGCATGGACCAGCTTTGGCGTCGTGCTCGGAGTTGGGCTCGCTTGGTATACCGGCTGGAATTATTTCGATCCGATCTGCGCGATTCTGCTCGCCCTCCATATTCTGTTGTCAGGTTTCAAACTGGTCCGGCAAAGCATCAATGGATTATTGGATACAGCGGATCCCGAGATCGACAAGATCCTGAATGACACGCTCGCCAAAGCGAAAGCGGATTTCGACATCGACTACCATCGAGTCCGCCACATGTCGACCGGTGACGGATTTCGCGTGGAGCTGCATCTCCTATTTCCCGACGAGCTCTCGATCAAGGAAGCTCATCGCCAAGCCACAGAAATCGAAAAGCGCATTGAGACGGCGATCGAGCCGCCCACCCTCGTCACCACCCACCTAGAGCCAATTCGAGATCACGAGGAACATCACAGGTAGCGGTCGACCGCCGAGCAGCCACACACCTCCACCTTATCTTGTAGCGGAGCGACTGCGTCGTTCCGATTCATCGGCTTGAATTGGCCGTTCGGAGATCGGCCGCTACCTGAATCATTTATTTTCAAGGCTTTCTTTTTCAGCGTCTTTCTCGTCTTGTCGCATTTGCTTGAGAATTGTTTGCGCCGTTTTATAGGCGTCCGAACGACCGGACTTCACCACCTTCTTGAATTCCTCGACGGCTTCGGGGCGCCTTTCCAAATGAAGCAGAGCGTTTCCCCTCAGCACGTGCCCCCAGGCAGTTAGCCTCCTTCGGTCTTCGGGAACCGTATCGAGAAGTTGGGTTCCCCTTTTGAGCGCCATGTCGTAATCCTTGAGCTTCATAGCCGTGTTCCCAGATTGGAAAACAATCCATTCCCGCTCCTCTTTCAGATAGGAAACTTCCGGCATCGAGAGGACTTTCTCAAAGCGTTCGAACGCAAGATCATAGTTTTCCATTTTCCGATCTAAGAAGGCTCGCATTACGTGCGCGTTCACGTTGCGCGGAAATCGCTCCAGAAATCGCTCCAGGATTTCCTTCGCCGCCTCGTGATCGTCCTGCAATTCCCATGCTACCGCGACTTGATAATACAGGCTTTCGTATCGCGTCAGGAACCCCTTCTCCTCCGCGTCTTTCAGCTGCTGCAAGCCCAACTCCATATCTCCCGGAAACCGAAGCAGCATGGCGATCGGCTTGAGGTAAGCGGGCGCGTCGTCGAGAAAGCAGTTC
>JAJFLS010000435.1 GCA_021772595.1 Opitutales bacterium | reverse complement strand
CCGACTGAGTGGTACAATTGCAGTCCTCGCTCGGCGTTTACGAATTTAAACGCTTTTGGAATCTTTTTCTTCGGCTTGAGCGAGGCGAGATAATGCGTCACGGCCTGTATTTCCTGATCGCTCAAATGCATTTGCGGCATATTGGAGCCTGGCTTAATCGCAGATGGATTCTTCAGGTAGGCTTCGATCCACTCAAGTTGTACTCGGTTTGCGAGACCGTCCAAACGAGGCCCCTTTTTTTCAGGTAAACCGGTTGGATGACTGTGGCAATTCACGCAACCCAACTCATTGAAAAGGAGTCGACCCCCCTCGAGCGAAGGCGTTTCGGCGTGGAAGCGCTCGTAGCCGATGACGAGTGGGGCCACCTCCTCTTGGGCAAGCGAAACTGACCCCGACATAACCCAAACGAGCAGTATAGATCTCATGAGCAAGCAGAGCATCCTTAAAGGTAGGGAGGACCGGCCCGCTCCTCTTCGCCTCCAAAACAGAGGACCGAGCCGGTCCTCCCTACCAAAAAAGCTTCGGGGTATTAACTCCAACGAGAACAAAGAAACTATGCCGTATCGACAAGACATTCCTCGATGTAACTTCGTGACTTATTGATGGCCGCTGTAATCTCGTTGACCGTTGGCAGAATTGGGATTCCGCGAGGAACCGGATGCATGAAGATCTCGACCAGGCCGGTATAATCAATATCTCTCAGCGCGGCAACAATCAGCCGGTAATCCAAGCCGCCACCGTATCCGGGAAGCTGTTGCATTTCGATCTCCTTGGATGTCTTTACGAAGATGCCCTCGGAGTGTTCCTGGAAATACATGAAAGGGATATTCTCATTTCCTAGATCGTGTACCAAAGAAGGGATTTCATCCTCGAACAGATGAAGGTGATGCGGAGCGAATGCGACCCCCAGGTTCGGGCTCTTATTGTATTCGGCAAAATAGCGCAGGGCGTCCGGATGGTATAGCAACTGTTTACTGTGATTTTCCAGCGCGATGGTGATCCCGTTTTCTTCCGCTTTCGCCACATGCGGTTTCAGCGTTTCCAACATCGTTTTGACCTGGGCTTTCGCCGCCGCGCCAACTGGATCCGAGTCCGGATACCTGCCCGAGCCGGTCACGATAACTTTGCCGCCATATTGATGGAGCCATTCCATTTCTTCCTGCAGGCCAAGAGGACCCAGCGGATAACATGTGGAAACGCTGATCTGGGCACTGTGTTTCTCGAGCAAAGCCTGACACGCAGCGTCTCCCATCTCGGCAATTTGTTCGCGCTGATTCCCATGCCTGCGACGCCAGATGTCGATCGACTGGCAACCCGCTTTGGCGATTTCAGGAAGTATTACATCGAGCGCCATTTCGCCGTACAAAGCGGACGAAAGCGTGTAGTTGAGTTTCAACGATTTCTTCTGTGCCGCTTTAAGGATGGCAGGGAATACCAGCGCCCCTCCAAAGACCCGGCACGCTTCGCGGCGATTCATGCGCTGGCGGTTGCAAGCAGGCGAGTGGCGGCCTCTTCAAGCAATTTTATCCATGGCCCCAGATAGTGCCCGTTATCGTGATAGGTTCGCCCAGAAATCAAGTTACCATCGATTACGCAGGGTTCGTTGACGAAAGTGCCGCCACAGGCTTCCAGGTCGAACTGGCACTTAGGAACGGTCGCCATCCGGCGGCCTCGGACACAATCGGCATAGGCAGGAATTTCCACGCCGTGGCATACCGACGCGATGGGCTTATTTTGGGCGAAGAAATACTTCGTGATACGTACGAGGTCTTCATCGTAGCGAATATACTCGGGAGCGCGCCCCCCGGAAAAGAAGATACCCAAGTATTCTTCCTCGTTTACTTCGGAGAAGGCCATATCGGCTTGAATTGAGTAACCCTCCCATTCTTTGGTAATGGTCCAACCTGGTTTCACCTCGTGCAAAACCATCTGATATCTGCGCTTTTCTGGCGCGATGACGACAGGTTTGATTCCAGCTTCAATGAGGCGATAGTAGGGGTAGAGGGTATCTACGGTTTCAGAGGCATCGCCAACGACGATGAGGGCACGTCCGATTTCTGTCTTCATAGGCGTATCCTGCCGAGTTATCTGGCGTAACTCAAGCAATCAAAAAGCTATCGACTTCCGTTTACAATAGATCCGTTCGCCTTGTCGGTCCATTTGTAGCTATGTGGGTCGAATTCAAACTGAGTATATGGTTTCGCTTCTGGAGCGGGCTGCCTGGGCAATTCCGAAGAAAGGCGGCCGACGATTGACGTCAACGAGGGATCTCCAATCCGATTGTCCCATTCATTCGGATCACTGAAAAGATCGTACAGTTCCTCCGAACCGTCGATGTACCGAATGTATCGATACCGATTCGATCGGACCGAGATATGGCGCAACTCATGCACGGTGACAGCGTTTTGAGTACGGTACTTAGAGGGATTGAGGAGCCACGGTACCAAGCTGATTCCATCCATCGATTGACCGGATACAACGGGGAGCCCGCATAACTCAATCAAGGTCGGAAAAAGATCCAGCAAGCTCGCAGGCTGAGTACACACTTGATTGGCTTCGCCAGCCTGTGGCGCGACGACAATCAAGGGCACTCGTGTGGTTTCCTCCCAGAGTGTTCGCTTGTGCCAATGTTGCTTCTCGCCGAGGTGCCATCCGTGGTCGGACCAAAGAACGATTATCGTATTTCGGGCATGGGGGCTCTTTTCGAGAGCATCGAGCAAATTCCCCAACTGCGCATCCATAAAACTAATACTTGCCAAGTAGTGCCGGATCGCGGTGGCCCATTTTCCGGCATCGCGGACTTTCTTCATATCCACGTACTTCTTCAATGCCACCTGCTTCCCTGCCTCAGGCACATCATCCAAATCTTCGGGAAAATCCGCTGGTACTTCAATTTCATCCAAAGGGTAGAGATCCAAATACTTTTTCGGAAAGTACCACGGCATGTGAGGCCGGAAAAAACCACATGCCAGAAAGAACGGTTCGCCACGATGTTCATTGAGAAAGTCGATACCGTATTGGGCTGCCCTCGCATCGTCGAACTCCGATTCCGGTTTCTCAAAGCCCGACCAGTCGACCTCGTTCGAGTAAAGTTTGATTCCCGAAAACGGGAAAGCTTCCGGCACCGCTTCATCATGCACGAAAGGAAACTGATCGCGGCGCGTTCGAGCGAAAGCGTCGTCATAAAAGCCGAGCCGCTGAAAATCGTCCCAACATTCGGGCGGATTATTGCCTACCGAATGATGAAAGATCTTTCCCGCGCCGACCGTCCGGTAACCACTCTTCCTGAAATGAGCCGGAATCGTCACGAGATCGGGCAGGTTCGGTTTCCACCAGTGACGATTACTATAGATGCCCGAAGTCGTTGGAAGCTGCCCACTAAGGACGGCGACCCTGCTCGGGCAACAAACCGGAGAGGCCGTGTGGGCATTGGTGAAAGCCGTACCCATTTTGGCAAGACGATCAAGATTGGGCGTTTCGGCCTGTCCCGAGTAGCCACCCATAAAGCCCACCCAGTCGTTTAAATCGTCAACCGCTACGAAGAGAACGTTTGGAGGCGGAGCCGCCTTCAATTGAAAAATGCAGAATGCAAAATGTAAGATAAGGAGGATTTTGGAGAAGACCTTCATCTTTTGGAAAACCGCTCGCCTGGTATTATTAATCGAACGAAGTTGCTAGGCGATGTGAGCGCCTTGCGTTTCCACATAGACTGAATATAAAGAAGTGCTGCCTGTCATAAACAGACGGTTACGTTTGGAGCCTCCAAAACAGACATTACTGCAAATTTCCGGAAGGAGGATCTGTCCGATGCGATCGCCATCTGGAGCGAAAATATGAACTCCATCATAACCTTCTCCAACCCAACCTGCGCTCGCCCAGATGTTCCCATCCGCATCGGCTCGAATTCCATCCGCTAAGCCCGCAACCGTTTCTCCGTTAAGCTCCATTTTCATCGATGCAAATGAACGGCCTTTGGCCAACTTTGCTGAATCGATCACATCCCACACCTTGATTTCAGGTTTGGCGTCCGGGTAGTGGCTCATGCCTGTATCGGCGACGTACAGCTTTTTGTAATCCGGTGAAAAGCAAAGGCCGTTGGGCTTGACGATATCATCCGTCACCTTGGTCAACTTGCCCGATTTACCATCTATGCGATAAACTGCTTCTTTTTGAATGGGCTGGGGAGACCCGGTGTCAACGCGGCTCCCTTCATAATTCATGAGCGCGCCGTAGCCAGGGTCGGTAAACCAAATGTCTCCATTAGGGTGCACGACCGCGTCGTTCGGAGCATTGAGAGACTTTCCTCCATAGCTTCCAGCCAGAACTGTTTCGCTTCCATCATACTCGTAACGAACGACTCTTCGAGTACCATGTTGGCAGGAGATTTGGCGACCTTGATAGTCGAAGGTGTTGCCGTTGCTATTCCCACTCGGAGTTCTGAAGGTGCTTACATGGCCGTCTTCTTCCAACCATCGCAACTGGAGGTTATTCGGGATATCGCTCCAAACGAGATACCGCCCAACGCCGTTCCACGCCGGACCCTCTGCCCAGAGCATATTTTCATTGTGATAAAGGCGTTGAATATGGGTGGTCCCGAGTTTGTATTTTGCAAACCTCGGATCAATAACCACCACATGGGGGTCCGGGTACCGGACGGGCGGAGCACCGGCGCCATATTCGCGCGCGAAGGCTCTCGATGCGAAACCAGCCAACAGGATTCCGAGAAAGGTTCTTCTCTCCAATTTCGATGTCCGCGACAAGGGGTTCTCTGAGTCTTGAAATGGATTTCTCATGGTCTTGTTTATCATAGGGTTTTGCCAGGTTATCACTTAACTAGCCTGTTCCACAAGTACAGTCAAGGCATGTTGATTCGGGGACGGTCGCAACACATTTGGGGAGACTGTTTCATGAAGGATCACCCATATACTTTCTCTGTTTAGAAAATCCTCGTTCGCGCAGATCGCTTGAGAGATTCAGGAAACCCTTCTCAATTTTATTTCGCGGAATCCAG